>CAYZNX010000016.1:0-14179 GCA_964479825.1 uncultured Planctomycetia bacterium
CCCGAGCGCAGCGCAAGCGAGCACGGGCGAGGTGGATTGGCAGACAGGACCCGCTTCAAGGTTAACTATTACGATAGAGGAGTGTGCAAAATGCAACGCAGCTAAAAAGGATAAAATTAAAAATGGTAAAAACCTTCCAGACAATAAAATCACTCTTTATGCCGGAAGGGAGGACTGCTAATAGGCAGACCCATACGCCAATAGCCCAGTAAATGCTCACATCATTTGCTGAGCGTCTTTTTATTATCCTTACAACCAAAGGTATGTTCCAGAGTGGCAGAATTATAGATGCTATTAAGGCTATTTTGTCGATCATATTATTTCATGCCTTGCCTGCGCTGCCCAGCACATTCTCGTTCTTATGCTTATACATCTTTATTAGCTCTTCTCTGGCAGGGCCTAAATATTTCCTGGGGTCAAACTCCTTTGGGAAATTATTAAAAATCTCTCTTATCTTTGCTGTCACAACGAGACGTCCATCTGTATCTATGTTAATCTTACATACAGCAGAATTTGCAGCCCTTCTCAGCTGCTCTTCTGGAACACCTGCCGTATGCTCAAGCCTCCCGCCGTATTTATTTATGAGGTCTACGTATCCTCTGGGAACAGAGCTCGCCCCGTGCAGGACTATAGGAAAACCAGGCAGTCTTCTTTCTACCTCTTTCAGTATATCAAACCGCAATTCCGGAAATGCCCTCCCTGGCTCTACCTTAAATTTATACGCGCCATGCGAAGTCCCTATTGAAATAGCAAGGCTATCAACGTTTGTCTTTGACACAAACTCCTGAACCTCCTCAGGCCTTGTGTAATGCGATCTTTCGTGGCTCACCTCGTCTTCTATCCCGGCGAGGACGCCTAATTCCCCCTCCACAGTAACATCATGCTCATGAGCGTAGCCTACCACTTTCCTTGTCAATGTAATATTATCCTCAAAACTATGGCTAGAACCATCTATCATTATAGATGAAAAGCCCGATTCTATGCAAGAGACACAAAGCTCGTATGTATCGCCATGGTCAAGATGAAGGGCAACTGGAATCTTTGAACCTGCGTCTTTTATTATTTCAAGAGCACCAATAGCCATATGCCTCAATAAAATCTGATTGGCATAGTCTCTGGCGCCCTTTGATACCTGAAGCATCACCGGGGAACTTGTCTCAATACATGCTGTTATTATTGCCTGGAGCTGCTCCATATTGTTAAAATTATATGCGGGGATAGCGTATCTGCCAGCCATTGCTTTTTTAAACATCTCTTTTGTATTAACTAATCCTAATTCCTTATAAGAAACTGTCATATTATACTCCTTCTTTCTTCGTAAAGTTAACTTTGATAAACATTATAATAGCGAATCAAAAAATGTAAACAATAACTTTACACTTTGTGCATTGCTTAAAGTGTGAAGTTATGCTCAGTAAACTTGATTATATCATTCATCATCTTAACAGATTCTACAGGATAGCTGCCTATGGCTGTTTCAGCGGATAGCATCACAAAATCTGTCCCATCTATGATAGCGTTAGCCACATCAGTCACCTCTGCCCTCGTAGGTCGGACATGCTCAACCATATGCTCAAGCATCTGAGTAGCAGTTATTACGAATTTTGTCTTCCTGTTGCAATTTTTAATGATCTTTTTCTGTATTACGGGGATTTCATATATTGGAACAGATACGCCCATATCGCCGCGTGCAATCATGATGCCGTCTGAGACATCTATAATATCGTCAATATTCAAGATACCTTCGCGATTTTCTATCTTAGCTATAATCTGGCACGAGGGGAGATGCCCCTTGACCCTATCAGTAACTGCTAATATATCCTTCCTGTTCCTTACGAATGACTGGGCAATATAGTCAACCTTCTGCTGTACGCCAAAAAGTATGTCATTCTTGTCCTTCTCCGTCATACCAGAAAATCTCAAATTGGCTCCGGGTATATTGACACCCTTATGTTCTCTCAAAAGCCCTCCAACGATAACCTCTGTCTTGATGCGTGTTTTTTCAACGTTTTTTATTCTTAGAACAATGTTTCCATCGTCAATATAGATAAACCTGGCGCCTCTTATCGAACTAAGCGGTCCTTTGTAATCAAATGGAATGACCAACTTCTCTGTATGGCCATCTCCCTGGGTAAGCCATACTACATGACGCTTTTCTAGGAGAACAGGTCTATGGCCCTTTAATGTCCCGATCCTTATCCTCGGGCCTTCCAGGTCCAATAAAATCCTTATATGACGCCTATATTTTTCATTTATATGCCTTATGAGGTTAATTCGTAAAAGATGCCCCTTTAATCCTCCATGGGAACAATTCAGCCGCGCTACGTCCATCCCTGCTACAGTCATTTTCCTAACAACGCTCTTTGTAGAGCTGGATGGCCCTAATGTGCATATAATCTTTGTCCTTACCATAATATAGCCTTTTAAAAATTCAGTAAATTTTTCTTTATTTTTCTAATATTATGTGTTAGTATATTTTACAATATGAAAAAAATAAAGTCCAAAAGAAAAACTGGGTTTCATCTGGGATCACTTACAGCTGATAGACTTGGTATATGTCTTTTTAAATATCAAGTGCATCCAAAAGAAAAGTTTCTTGTCGTCAACCCTACCCTGGCCAAGATATTAGGATATCATTCCGCAAATGAGCTTCAACGTCTTACATTCAGATCTCTTTTTAAGTATCGCAGAGAAGCCAATAACTTCTTCAAAAATTTAAAAAATGAAAAGGCTGTAAAATTCTACGAGACGGTGTTTAAAAGAAAAGATAAAAAAGAGGCATGGATAGCAATTACAGCATCTTTAATAGAATCGTCGTTTAACAATGACTATATAGAAGGCATACTTGAAGATATCACGAAACATAAAGAATTGGAAGAAAAATTTACCTTAGAAAGAAGACTTTTTCAGAGCTTATTAGACAACCTGCCTGACGCTGTCTATTTTAAAGACACTAAAAATAGGATAATAAGATTTAACAAATTCTATGCAGACTGCCTCAAGGTGCCGCCTGAAGAAATAATAGGAAAAACAGACTTTGACTTCTTCCCTGAGAAACAGGCACAGGGCATGTTTGATGACGATACGTATGTATTAAGGTCCGGAAATCCTATAATTGGTAAGATTGAG
Source organism: uncultured Planctomycetia bacterium (assembly GCA_964479825.1). Classification (GTDB taxonomy): domain Bacteria; phylum Omnitrophota; class Gorgyraeia; order Gorgyraeales; family Gorgyraeaceae; genus CAYZNX01. The sequence goes on from CAYZNX010000016.1 coordinate 3,130, forward strand.
AGAAATCCTCAGCAAAATGGAACTTATAACTGTGTAACTACCACCAAGATACCGATACGTAACAAAAAAGGCAGGATTATCGGTACAATGGGAATAACACGAGACATAACCATCTATGACAGGACAGAAAAAGATAGATTAAATATGGTAATGAATTCTTTGAAAGTACTTGATAATGTCTTAGAAATAAAAGACCCTTATACATTCGGACATACACGCAGGGTATCGATTATTGCTGAAAAAATAGCAAATGAACTGGGGTGGGATGAAAATAAAAAACTGACTCTAAGGATGTCTGCCGAACTTCACGATATAGGGAAAATCCTCATTCCCCTGGAGATACTGAATAAACCCGGTAAGCTTTCTGAATTAGAGCAAAAGATGGTTCAAGAGCATGTCAAAAAGTGCTATGATATGCTAAAACCACATAGATTTCCATTCCCCTTGCCTGAAGCTATTTACCAGCATCATGAAAGGCTAAACGGAAATGGATACCCCCGCGGCCTATCAGGTGATAACATCATCCCTGAAGCAAGGATATTAGCTATATCTGATGTCTTAGAGGCAATGACATTTCATAGGCCATATAGGGCTGCACTAGGGTTAAAAGAAGCTGTTGAAGAATTGAAAATACATTCTGGTTCAAAGTATGACGCAAACGTAGTATCTGCAGCTTTGAAAATAATTCAGCAAAATAACTCTGAGCCTTTTTGGTTGAATCAAGATCCCACAACCTCAATTCGCACAACAAGTTAAACCTTCTCAAAATTAAAATACTCCACAAAATTATTTAAGAGGACAGTATGAAAAGTGATGTATATCTTGCAAGCACAAGCAGGGATGATACAGAGAGCAGATATTCTACGCTTCTAAAACTTCTTAATACAGCGGGGCATTTTTCAACTTATAAAAAAAATGAATACATCCCAATTAAACTAACGATCGGGGATAGCCAGTGCATCTATAACATAAGCCCGGGGCTTGTGAAATTAGTTGTATCAGAGATAAAAAAGAAAAAGGCAAAACCATTTCTATTTGACACCAATGTGATCTATAAAGGCTCAAGGATGAATGCCATTGACCATTTAACCCTCGCACAGAATAAAGGATTTTCTCATTCAAAAGTAGGCGCACCATTTATAATCGCAGACGGTGTCTTTGGCCAAGACGGAAAAGAATATAGACTCGATTCAGGATATATAAAAAAAATTAAGGTGCCTTCCCTTGTCGGAATGGTAGATAACCTGGTCGTGCTTTCGCATGTCACCTGTCATATCTTAGCAGGATTTGCAGGCGCCATTAAAAACGTAGCAATGGGCATTACGTCCAGAGCAACAAAACAGGTCCAACATTCCTCTCTTAAACCGCATGTGATAGACCAAAAATGCACATCATGTGGATGCTGTATAGAGGTCTGCCCTGTGAATGCCATCTTATTTTCTAAGAATGGAAATGCGGTTATAACTCAGGCGAGATGCATAGGATGTGGCGAATGCCTTTGCGCATGTAAATTTGATGCAATATTTTTAAACTGGAAAGAAGATACGCATATCTTTTCCATGCGCATGGTAGATGTAACCCAGTTTATTCTATCAAAGTTCAAGCATAAGCTCTTTATAAATTTTGCCCTTGATATGACAAAGGAATGCGACTGCATATCCAATAAAAATGAAAAAATAATCTGTAAAGACATAGGCATACTTGCCTCAAATGATATCGTGAGTATAGAAAAGGCAACCATTGACCTTGTAAATAAAGACAAGGACGTGATTCTGAAGGAAAAACCTCAAAGTCCACACAAGACCCTTCTGGAATATGCACATAAAAAAGGCCTTGGCAACCTGGATTATAACTTGATTGAGGTCTGAGGCCCAATACTATGAAGGCCTTTGAAAAACTATTCGGAATAACTGAATCGCAAGTAAAAGAAACATGCCTTCTCATGCCTCTTGTTTGGTATATACAGGTACATGTTAGGAAACCTGTCCAAGTACTGCAAAAATGCCTTTATTTATCTCTGTATGGAGGACAGGGCTATGCATCAGGATCTAAAAAGATATCTTCCATCCGCATAATCAGTCTTTTCTTCTCTCTAAGATCAATTTATGATTTACAGTATCTATTTTAAAATTAAAATTACTCAAAAAAGACATCCCTAACAGCCCATCGTAGATATCCGCCTCACTATCATCCTCTAAAATCACAGCCCCGACATCCTTTGCCTCAATGCCTTCTATGCTTACACTATCAAGGGTTATATACCTCGCATCTATCCTGCGTCCATCTGCCAATTGTAATTTAACCATATCATCTATAGTAATATCATTTTTTAATCCTAACCTCTTCGCGACTCTGCCTGACAAGAGGACCACGGAGGCCCCTGTATCTACAAGAAGCGATGCCTTGACTTTTTTATTTAACAAGGCCTCAACAACTGCATGTTCAGCATACTTAGAAAAACCGACCTCCTGAGGTTCTAATTCCTTTTCCCTCCTGGTCTCCTCCATCTCTTTTTCTCTTCTTAACCATCTCTCTTTTTCGAGCTGTCTTTGTCTCTTCCATTCCTGACGTATTAGCGCAGCCTCTTCAGGGCTCGACCTATCTATGCTCACTATAGCACCGTTATTAAACTTAACCGTGCCAAAGCCGACATCCAAAACAACACCTTCTTCATTTTCCTTCTCTATCAAACCTTCTATGCTACGGCCGTTTCTAAGATTTATGATATCTGCGGCCGCCGATGCAATAAAGTTAGATATAAAAAAGAAAATAAATATAGATATTCTTGGTTTCATAATTTCACAAAATAAGCATTGCAGAAAATGTGTAATTAAGCTGTGCCTTTGATTGATGTCAAGGGCTCCGCGGCTATTAATAGCATATCATAAAGTCCTAGAATAAAAAAGGATTTCACGCTATAAATCTTGCGTTTAACTGTGCGTCATGATAATATAAATTATCTTTTACATTGAGGTATTACCTAAAGTGTAAAGTTAATATACAAAGAGGGATTTGTTATGGAGTTCTTCGAAGTAATAAAACAAAGAAAGAGTATCAGGGAATATTCAGAAGAAAAAGTTACAGAACAACTTATCAGGCAAATTATAGATACGGGCAGGCTCGCAGCAACTGCGAGAAATGAACAGCCGTGGGAATTTATAGTCGCGTACGATAAAGATACGCTCAAAAGGATTTGCAATATATGCCCGAATGGTCCTTTTATTAAAGACGCCTCTTCTCTAATAGCCGTATTTTCAAAAAATACTAAATATTATCTGGAAGATTGTTCAGCCGCAACACAGAATATGTTACTCGCTATTGAAGCACTAGGACTTGGGGGATGCTGGATAGCAGGAGATAAGAAAGATTATATAGAGGATATTAGAAAGATATTCAACGTACCGGAAGGCTATAGGCTTGTAAGCATGGTTTCTGTTGGGTATTCAAAAAAGAAACAGGGACCGAAGCCAAAAAGAATCCTTGAAGATGTCCTGCACTGGGAAAAATGGTAACCTATCCCTTGTTAAACTTCCTTATCTCACTTAATGATTTTCTTCCTCTATGTCTAATTTCTCCTCTCTCTGGATAACCCATGCTTATCATTACATCTATCTTATGTCTTCTTGGTATCCCTAAAATTTTCTTAACCGCCCTCTCATTAAACCAACCAAGCCAACATGTGCCTACGCCATCCTCCTCTGCCTGAAGAATAAAATGTTCACATGCTATGCCAATATCAATAAGGCTGTATTTTAGTCCTCTAAGATAACCGCCCATGCAGGCAATATAGCTAGAGCGTTCCGTAATAACTACTACAAGTACCGATGCCTTTTTAGCAAAATTATTTATTGAGTAAGGCTCTGAAAAAGCTGCTGTTGTAATTCTATCTTTTAATTCTTTGTCATCAATGACAATAAAAGACCATGGCTGAGAATTACACGCAGAAGGCGCAAGCCGGGCCGCCTCAATGCATCTATCTACAATCTCTCTTGATACAGGCATGGAGGAATAGTTTCTTATGCTTCTTCTTTTAGTTACAAGTTCAAGAAATGCCATGCCTAAAAACCGTTATATTGCGATTATCTTCAGCCTGATATATTCTCCATTGACTGGTTGCAGCACACAAGCTCTCCTCCTCCCACCTTTGTAACCCTGACCTCATTACCGCATACGTTACACCTGTATTCTTCTCCTACAGCTCGCACTGCCATCTTATACCCCTTTAAGTCCTTGTTACTTTAATCGCCTGCCCTATATACGACTTGAGAAACTCATTGGCGCTTGCCTTGTTTATTGATATCTCCAAAAAGCCTGAACTGCCAAATACAGCCACCAGCTCCCCTGGTCTAACCTCCTGATAGGACCTATCTATAGAATAGATCTTCATGTCATGAATCTCTATTGTAAATCTTTTGTCTTCTACAAAAAGTCTGAATATATTTTTATTAATATTTGCCACTAGATTTCCAAATCTATCCACATAGATAATCTCACCCTTTAATATATTTCCTGCTACCTCTGGTTCGGGTATATATATCTTCTCTATCTTAGACAATGTGCGGCCAAAGGAAGACAGGTCTTTACCCTTGGAAAGGTAGGCGCATACGGGCGCAAATACATCTCTTCCATGAAAGGTATCTGAAATATCCTTTAACATATATCTCTTATTTTCAATCGCCACTATCCTTCTTATTCCGTCTGCCAAGGCAGCTATGCTCAAGACGCCATTATCAGGCCCAACAAAATAATAGTCTTCAGTCCTGACTATAATAGGTTTTCTTTCTGTGCCAACCCCGGGATCAACGACCACTAAGAATATAGTCCTTCTTGGAAAATATCTATATGAATTCCTCAATAAAAATCCTGCTGTGAATATATCCTGAGGCCTGACATTGTGGCAAAGGTCTATAAGGTTAACCCTGCTGTTTATTTTCAAGATAACGCCTTTCATTATGCCTACAAAATTATCATCCAAGCCAAAATCAGTAAGAAGAACTATATCCTTCATAGCTGCCCCTCTTTATCTACAACGTATTATATATCCGCATCCTGCTTATGACAATAAAATAACTTCACACTTTTTGCATTGCAAAAAATGTGAAGTTAAGTGTAGAATAGCTATATGATATACGATGGGTTTCAGCAAAAGGCAATTGATTATATAAAGGCCGGGGATTCGGTTATGGTCTCTGCGCCCACAGGAGCCGGCAAGACCATCATAGCTGAATATGTAATAACGGAGTCTCTTAAAAAAGGCACAAAGGTAATCTATACCGCACCCATCAAGACCCTCTCCAATCAAAAATTCCGCGATTTTCATGAAGGCTTCCCCGAAAAAATAGGCATACTCACAGGAGACGTCAGCATCAACCCTTCTGCGCCTATCCTTATAATGACCACTGAGATATTCCGCAATAAGGTCCTGGAAGAAAGATCTAATATCAATAATTATTCATGGATAATATTCGACGAGATACATTATCTCGATGACTATGAGAGAGGAACTGTATGGGAAGAGTCTCTTATATTCCTGCCGCATCATATGCGAATGCTGGCGCTATCAGCCACGATACCAAACATAGATGAAATTGTATCGTGGCTCCAATCAATACATAAAAAACCTCTAAAGACAATAATAGAGAAAGATAGGCCTGTACCGCTTCATTTTTTTTATCAAACACAGGGTGAAATTATTGATAATCTAGATAGCGTAAACTCCGTGGCTTATAAAAGACATAGACCCTACGGCTATAGAAAACCGAATAAACCTGCCTTCATAGTAAGGCACCTCCATGAGAAAGATAAGCTGCCATGCATATATTTTTCCTTTGGGAGGAGGAGATGTGAATATCTCGCTGAAGAGATAATGAAATTCAATTTCTTAAACCAGGGCGAAAGGTCTGAGATAATAGGGCTATACAACAAATTGTGCGAACGATTTGACCTTGTAAATGATAAGAGTGCCCAACTCCTCCTCCCCCTTATTGAAAAAGGCATAGCATATCATCATGCAGGAATGCTCCCTACCCTCAAAGAAGTGGTTGAACGCCTTTTTACAAGCAAGCTAATTAAGGTTATATTTACAACTGAGACCTTTGCATTAGGGATCAATATGCCCGCAAGGACAGTTGTCTTTGACGAACTCAGAAAATTCTACGGTAAATATTACGGGGCCCTTAAGACGCGCGACTTCTATCAGATGGCAGGCAGGGCCGGCAGACGCGGAATAGACAACGAAGGATTCGTATATAGCCGCGTGAACCCACGTTATATCTCCTTTCCAGAATTGCAAAAGATAATATACGGGACACCCGAAAAGGTTCAAAGCAGATTCAATGCCTCTTATGCGACAGTACTCAATTTATACGAACGATATAAAGAGGAATTATATAATATATATCCTTTCTCATTTCATTATTTTCAGGCAAAAAAACAATCCAGGCAGAATGCATTGGATTTACTGCGTTCAAAAGTAAATATCTTAAAAGAACTTGGGTATATTAGAAAAAATAATGTCACTGAAAAAGGGCGCTTTGCAAGCAAGATCTACGGATACGAACTATCCCTTTCCGAACTTTATGAGAAAGGGATGTTCGAAAGATTCTCTGAGATAGAACTCGGCATCCTTTCTACGGCCCTCGTCTTTGAACCTAGAAAAGGCAGTAGATTACCGAGCTTAAGCAAGGCTACAAAATACATGTCCAATATTACAGACAATATATTATGGCAAATCCAAAAATTGGAGAAAAGATTTAAAATAAACCCCTTTAGTAAAACCTATTACTACCATCTTGCACCTTGCGTTGAGGCATGGATGAAAAAAGAAGATTTTGAAAGAATTCTGCGCTATACAGACAGCGATGAGGGTGAGGTAATTAGGCACTTCAGGATGGCGGTCCAGATACTGCGCGAGATGCTCGATACCCCTGCCACACCAGGGGTTAAAGAAAAAGTAAAAAAGACGATATACCTTATAAACAGGGATATAATTGACGCTGAAAGACAATTGCGAGGGTAACTACGCCATCCTTCTTCTCTCAGCCAAAAAACAGCAATGTTATTTAAAGGAATGTCTGTAACGAGACTTAAATACGCGGCCCTGCCTTGCTGAAAGCCATGCCTGGAAGGATAAATAAGCCTGAGCTGATCATTGCCCCTGTTGCAATAGAAAATATATCAATTAATTTTAGCTGTTTTTTTAGAGAAGTGCCCATATATAGGCCTAACTTCACAAAATAAGCATTGCAGAAAATGTGAAGTTAAGTAAGCTACACTATAAATTAGTGCCTTGAACCCTTTAATAAAAAACGCATTCCGGCTATTATAAGAAGGACACAGACTGCCAGGGCAATAATAGACCTTGGACCGGTTATGTCATTTACTGGTTTTCCTGTGATTACATCAAACGTGCAGACGAAAGCCGCACCCAATACCCCTATGATTATTAGTATTATCCCTTTTATCTTCATCCCTAACGCCCTCCTCCTTTAAATATTTTAATGCTAAATAATAATTATGCAAATGTTAAAAAAATTTTTATTTTTGCCCCATTTTCCTTTTCAAACAAAAATAAATATGTTATACTAAACATTAAATAGAAAAATTTTCATCGTATAAGGAGGTTACATCGTGAAATTTGATGGGAACGTGTTAATTATTGGCTGTGGTTCTGTTTCTCAATGCGCCATCCCTCTCATACTTAAACATATTGAAATGCCACCACAGAAGATTGTCATAATGGACTTTGTTGATAACCGCTCACGCGTCAAAGAGGCGCTGGAGAAAGGCGTGAAATATACAATGGAAAGAGTAATGCCTGAGAATTATTCTGACCTTCTCGGAAAATACGTCGGTCCTGGAGATATGATCATAGACCTGGCGTGGAATATCGAGTCTATAACTATTATCAACTGGTGCCGCCAGAATGAGGTATTATACTGCAATACATCTGTCGAAGAATGGGACCCTTACAAAGATTCTGAACGCAACGACCCGACAAAATATACGCTCTATGCAAGGCATATGCAGATAAGAAAAAAAATAACTGGAGGCACAGACAGTATGGCAGTTACAACAATTGTTGACCATGGCGCAAATCCAGGCCTTGTATCGCACTTCACGAAATATGCGCTTATCGGTATCGCAGAAAAGATTCTAAGAGAAAAGCCGAATGACATGAGAAAGAGCCAATTGGAAAAAGCGCTGCAGGACAAAAATTTTGCAAAACTGGCCCAACTCGAAGGGGTAAAAACTATTCATATAAGTGAACGCGACACACAGATTACAAATAAACCAAAAGAGGTAAACGAATTCGTCAATACATGGAGCATCGAAGGCTTTTTCGAAGAAGGGGTTGCGCCTGCAGAGTTAGGATGGGGGACCCATGAGCGCTACGTCCCTAAGAATGCCTATTTCCATAAAGTAGGTCCCCAGAATCAAATATGCCTAAGCACGATCGGCATGAAGACATGGGTGCGCTCATGGGTTCCCTGCGGTGAAATTACAGGGATGGTAATACGGCACGGAGAGGCATTCAGTATCTCCGATAGACTTACAGTATGGGAAGACGAAAAGGCAGTCTACAGGCCAACGGTTCACTATGCATACTGCCCATGCGATGCCGCGATAAACTCTCTGCACGAATTAGAGATGAGGCAATTCAAACTGCAAGAAAGGACAAGGATAATGACTGACGAGATCATAAGCGGAAGGGACGAGCTTGGCGTCCTCTTAATGGGGCATGATTTTAAATCGTGGTGGTGCGGCAGCCTATTGGACATAGAAGAAGCTAGAAGACTCGTCCCCCATCAGAATGCGACTACGTTACAGGTAGCGATCTCTGCAGTAGCAGCTGTAATATGGATGATTAAAAATCCACGTCGGGGACTTTTGCTGCCGGATGATATAAATCACGATGACATATTAAGAGTAGCGATCCCTTATATAAAACCTTTTATTTCTCAACCAATAGACTGGACGCCTTTAAAAAATCTTAACACAAAATTCACTAAATTTGACATACCTAAACCAAAAGAAGAAGATGTCTGGCAATTTACGACATTTTTGCTTGATCACCGAGAGAGGTTAAATATACATGAATCAAGCGCAATGCAGCTTGAAAGCACCAAGGCCTAAGCCTGACATAAGCGGTGTTGAAAATCTCATAAGGGTGATGTTGAAAAAACATAAAACACCCTTCATGATTATAAAGCGTTGCATACTAAAAAAACAATACGAACGTTTCCGTAAATGCCTGCCGAATGTAATGCCCTATTACGCCATCAAGGCCAATCCTCATCCCGGCATAATCAAGACATTTGTCAAACTAGGGGCCGGATTTGACGTAGCGAGCGCTGTGGAGATGAAAGAGGTTCTGCGCCTTGGCGCTTCGCCTTCAAAAATTATCTTTGCCAATACTATTAAATCTAGCGATGATATTGAGATTGCGCGAAGGCGGCGGGTCAGACTCATGACCTTTGACAACGAACCCGAACTCTATAAGATTGCAAAATATTATCCTGGTGCAAAGGTCTTGGTTCGCATCAAGGTAGCGAATGAAGGGAGTGTAGTAGAACTCTCTCTAAAATTCGGGGCTGACAGCGAACAGGCATTTCTTCTCTTGCGTAAGGCAAAGGCACTGGGACTAGTCCCCATGGGAGTAAGCTTCCATGTTGGGAGTCAGTCCACCAACGTTGAAAACTACCTGCAGGCCCTTGAGATCTCAGCAGATATCTTTAAAGAGTCAAAGAAGAACGGGCTTTTACTAAAGATTATGGATATTGGAGGGGGTTTCCCAATCCAACATTTCGACAGTGAAATAGGAATTAACTTTGAGAGGATGACCTCACAGATAAGTCAGCAAATGAAACTATTTGACAGAAATGTAAAATTCATAGCTGAACCCGGCCGCTTTTTAGTCGGGCCTGCAGGGATCCTGGTAACGCAGGTCATCGGAAGGGCCTTTCGAAACAACAAAAATTACTATTATATAAATGACGGCATCTACGGTGATTTTTCAGGCATGATATTTGACCATTGCAGATATGAATTTAAGACATTAAGGCGCGGCCAAAAATTTTTAAGTACGCTTGCAGGGCCTACCTGCGATTCCTTTGATACGCTGTCTCTGAATGAGGAAATACCTGAGTTATATGTAGGTGACGTCGTATATGTAAAAAATATCGGGGCGTATTCATGCGCAAGTGCTACGCCAGGTTTTAACGGATTCCCGCCTGCAAAGATTGTCCTTATCTAGATCGTATCCAAAATAAATACTCCTCGCAACTTCGCTACTACCCTTTTCTTTTCCGGCTATTATTCTTTAATCCCCTCTCTTCTATATGATGTTTTATTGTTCTCCCTTCTACCATATAGATTACATCCTCGGATATATTTGTGGCATGATCTGCGATCCTTTCCAAATTCCTGCCTACCAGAATTAAATCTACAGCCCTCTCAATCGCCTTTGGTTCCTGGAGCACGTATGTCAATAACTCCCTGAAGATCTGATCGTTTAAGGCATCTACCTTGTCGTCACGTTCACAAACGCTCTGTGCTGATTTAGAATCTCTGTTGACAAAGGCGTCAAGACTATCCTTGACCATGCCCTGGGCTATCTCAGCCATTCGCGGAATATCTATAAGAGGTTTTAAAAGCGGGGACCTCAATAACTCTATGCTGCGTTCTGCAATATTTACGGCTAAATCTCCCATCCTCTCAAGGTCATTGTTAATCTTCATTATAGATGTTATAAATCTAAGGTCGCCTGCCTGCGGCTGATGCAGGGCCAAGAGCTTTAAGCATAGTTCATCTATCTCTATCTCCAGCATATTTATAGTATCGTCCGACTTAACAATCTGTTGCGCAAGTTCATCATTTCTATCAACCAGCGCCTTTATTGATAAGTGAATGGCCTTCTCAACTAAACTGCTCATTCTAAGCAGTTTCTCTTTCAGTTCTCCTAACTCCTCATCAAAATGCCTTTCCATTTTAACCCTCCAAATTTGCCCTGTGAAATGCGAAGCATTTCCAGGACTTAGTCCCTGAAATC
>CAYZNX010000017.1:0-14089 GCA_964479825.1 uncultured Planctomycetia bacterium
ACACTGGTAAAAAATGGCGAGGTTAGTGGCTGTGTATCTGGGGCAGGAGGTGCAATACGAGGAGCTCCTGGAAATAGTGCTGGAGGTGTAAGTGCAGGAATGTGGTAATGGCCTGGTGCATTATCTGGACCAGTAGGTTGTCTCGGACTATAAGGCATTGCAGAGGCCTTTAATACGCCTCTTGCAGCAAGGTCTTGTTCGGCCATGTGTCTCAATGCATTTAATATCTCTTTTATATAGTAACGTTCATTGTCATACCAGCTTGCCATTGTAACTACGGTCCAGGTCTTGCCATCAGCTCCTGTAATATGGTCTACCTCAATTTCGCTCGGAGCTATGGTTGCCATGGCCTCTCCGAACTTAGCCCTCTCGGTCTTTAGCATCCCGCTCTCATGCACTTCTTCGGCCTGGAATAAATCTCCTATATGATGCCTTAGTATATCTATAGCTTCTATGATAAGGTCCTTGGTTAACTCGGCTGGTATAGTGTAGGTCGGTATAGTTAATGACCCTGTATCTGCAAAATACCTGAATGCATACCCTGTCATATCAATTGTGCCAGCCTGGTCAACCAGGCCAATTGCTGTGGCCGCGCCTGTTGTAGTTGGCCAAACGCTTCCAGTTATATCGCGGACACGGCCGCCTTTTTTCGGGATATCCTTAACACTAACCACGGTATCACGAGTGGGTGTCTCGCTTGTAGCTGAATGAAAGGTCTTCATTAGGCCATATACCCTCACCTTGTCTTTAAGTAGGTTATTTATCTCTTCCTGAGACATCGCCATTAGGTCAGCTTTAGTATGCCCGAGTTTTAAAAGAACTGCTAATTCGAGAAGCCGGTTTGTTGTGGCTAAATTCCCGGTTGTGCACGAAGCCCACGACACATTATAGTCTTTTTCCGGGTCATACTGTGTCTCATTGACCCCCCATATAAATGTCTTTACCGGGGCCGGCGCTGGCGCAACTGTCTTACGGCTATTAGCCCTCAGGTATTCTCCAAGATTCTTTAAAAACTTCCCTGTAGCGTCAACTGCTGCGTCAACTGACGCAATAGTCTCTTCAGTAGGAGAGGATAGTATAAACATAAAGGCCCCGCCAGGGAAATTGCGAGGGTCCCTAAAGACATCTGAAAGCCTGCTTGAAAAAACAACTGCATTCTCATCTCCTAACTGAACCCAGTCAGGATGCCCCGGGTCAAACGTCATGGCCTCGGTAAATTCCCCCTGGGTATAGTCGCGGCCTGGAAGCATGGCGAATAAATCAGCCTGAGGCCCTCCTACTGCAACAAGCCTTAAACCCTTTTCCTGGGCAGTAAGATGACTCAATGGGTTCCCTATCCTTCCCCCTGCTCCATTAATTAAAATATTGTATTCCCCTTTGCGGGATGAACGCATCTTTAACCCCGGCTCTAAAATCGTAACCCATTTGCCGGCCTGTAATTCCTCAACCCTTACATATTCAACCTCGTCAGGCGTCCTGCTATTGACCTCAAGGACATTCCTTAATCCTTGAACGACATTATACACCTCTATAGTCTGGATTAGGCCGCTTGTCTCTTTCTTAGACCGCTCATATACATGGACCCTCATATGGTAGTGAAGCCCATTGATTGCATTGTGTGTGCGGTTCAGGAATTCTGCATCCTTTTTCTCAAGCCCGTCTATGTCCCTCTCCTCAATCTCTGGTATTAAACCATGGTATGCTATGTGGAGTTTATTATCGCTATCCCGCCATTCCTTGAGCAGGCTTATTGGCCTGTTATCCTGCAATAAAACTGCGTATTGGAGATTGCGCAGCCCTGGCTCTTCTTCTCCGAGTATGGCCTTTGCAGACTCAATATGTTGAGGGTCAATGAGCTGGGCTCGGCTAAAACCAGATTCTACTCTTTCAATATTTGAAAAAGAGGCTGCCTTGAGCGTATCCTTTGCCTTATTTACTGCTTTTTTACGGTCTTCTATTTTTTGTTTCTTATAGGCTTCTTCTTCACCGCGGGCCATAGCAACCTCGCCTCGGGACCCTGCAAGGCCGCTACTCTTTGCTGGAGCCCCTTCTTCTTCATAGAGTTCAGGCTGTCTTACTTCTTCGGGGATTACGTTGCGGCCTAAGATTAGCTTTAACATGTGCTGGACATTTGCAAGGTCGTGGTCCATGTGAAAGGCTATAGTGATCTGGCTGCCGGCATCGCCGAATCTATTGACATATACCTGGTCAGGATTAAAAAGTATCCTGCGTTCATTCTGAGCAGCTTTTAATGTTAGTATGACCCCGTCAGGAGGGAATCCAATAACCTCCTGATTACCCGAATCTATAAAATATCTCCTTAAGGCCTCTATTACCTCTTTCTCAGTTACATCCTTTTTACCTACTATAATATTAAGGCATACTACCTTGCCGCTGGATAGGGTCTGTATTACTGTCTCTTGGCCAAGGATGATGTCTGCAGGCAGCCTGCTCCTTAAATAACCCTTTACCTCGCGAAGTTCATGTGTTAATTGTAGAGAGCCTGTGCCCGGCCTGTAGCCTGGCTGAAGTGCTGTCGGGTTTGGCTCGAGTAACTCTATGCGGCCAAACCTTATCCCGCCCCATTCAGGCCCTTGAAAAGCCCTGATACCATGCAGCGCTGCAACGTCTTCTGCAGGCATTACGCTTACTGCCTTGCGCTCCCCAAGAGGGTCTACATCTGCTGCATAACCCTGGATGCCCGCGTCGTCCACCTTGTTTAATATTACCTCTACGGACTTGTCTATTGTCAATATATCTAACGCTGACCTGCCGTCTATACTAAGTCCTTTGAGTGCCTCGTATAAAGACTCGTCCACCACGAGTGCGTCTATTGCCATTGCATCTATATTAGAGATTAACATCCAGAATATATCCCCTTGCTTCTTTAGTTCCTTCCTCTTTTTCCTTGACCAGTCAGCGCCTGCAAAACGATTTAAAAACCGCACACCTTGTTTTTGTCTGCCGAATATACCAAAATCATCATCGCCGTTGAATGTAAAACTGCCTCGGGCTGTATCCCTTCGCATGACGCTCACTAATTCCTCGCTTATTGCATTAGGCCCTAATACTAATGTGAGCTCTGCGTCTTCTAAATCCTCCCTGTCTGTTATTTCTCTCATCAGGTCCATCATTACAGGGCTTGTCCCTGCTACTGCTATGCGCCTTGGACGGTCCTGTATGCCAAGGTATGCGAGAAGCCGTGAACGCAATGCCTCGAGCTGGTGCTGGCCTAACTTATACGATATATCCTTTTTGATAAGCCAGAGATCGAGGAAACTGCGGAGTAAAGGGTCCTGGTCTTCTAAATATTTTATCAGGTGCCTGCGGTTTAGAGCATCCTCTCGGTGTTGCCATAAAAGTTCTATAAATTTATCAATGTCTTTTGTGTCTTTAATTGGGTTCTTGGTGAATCTTCTTACATTGCCGTCTAATTTATTGACCTTTTTTCTAAGTCCTGCTGCCTCTCTTAAGGCCTTGGCTGCGGGCAGGTCTCCTTTCTCAAGTAGTTCAAGTGAAGCGCCTCCGCCTGTTGATAGATGGCTGATCCTCTTAGCTACGCCAGACTGATTTACTGCGCTGACAGAATCCCCGCCGCCAATAATAGTCCTGGCCCCAGAGTCTGCTAATAGCCTTGCGACTCCAAATGTGCCTTCGCTAAAATTTTTGAATTCAAATACGCCCATTGGGCCATTCCATACTATAATCTTAGCCCCTTTTATGTGCCTTTTGAATTCCTCTAATGTCTTTGGCCCAATATCCAGGATTCGCCAACCATCACGCACCCTGTCCTTACTGGGGTCTATCAATTCTACTGTAGCCTTATTTGCGTCATTTGAAAAAGCATCTGCTATGACTACATCGACAGGCAGGACAATCTTGTCTTTATATCTTTCAAGGAGGCTCCGCGCCAATCCCAATGCGCTGTCCTCTACTAATGAATCCGCCACATTAAAGCCTTGAGCCTTAAGGAATGTATTTGCCATGCCTCCGCCTATTAATAGCTTTTTAAGACTCGGCCTTGCCAAAAGGTTCTCTAATAAAGCTATCTTCTCAGATAACTTTGCCCCTCCTATAAAAGCTATATCAGCCTCTACCCCTTTGATTAACTCCATAAATTCCATTTCTAATAAAAACCCGGCTGCGGCAGCCTTGCCTTCTGCGGCCATTGCGTGGCCTACTGATGCATTGCTCGCATGGCCCCTGTGGGCTGCGTTAAATGCGTCATTTACATATACGTCTGCTAAGTTAGCTAATGCCTCGCCAAAGGTTTCATCGTTCCCCTCTTCCCCTGAGAAAAATCGCGTGTTCTCTAAAAGTATTACAGGGGTCCTGCCATCAGTAATCTTGCTTACTTCTAATTCTATGTCCTCCCGTGTTATCTCAAGGCCTTTCTCTGTTATGCTGTTCGGTAAATAGATGACGTGATATCTGTCGCCTAATATCTTCTGTAATTCTTCTCTCACCGGCGCCATGTCCATGTCAGGGACTACTATGCCCCCTGGCCTGCCTAAATGCGACATCAATATAGGTATGCCGCCGCGGTCTGCTATATATTTAAGTGTTGGTAAACTCGCTCTTATACGCGTATCGTCTGTAACTGTCCTCCTTCCGTCTTTCTTTTCTATTGGGAGGTCGTAGCCTACGCGGGTCAGGACAAGCTTTTTGTTTAAGTCGGACTTGTGTAATGCTCTTAACCTCTCTGCACCTTTAAGCGGGTCTTGAGTGAAGGCAATACTGGGAGAGAAGGAACTAACAACTCTAACGCTTGCAAATGCCCCTAGCCCTATTCCTAAAGCTGATGCACCTTTTAATAATAACTGGCCTATCTCTAAATTATCTACTGGTATAAACTGAGCCCCCAATATTATTGCCAGGCCTAGGACTACAGCAAGAATAAGCGCTTTTTCAACTACGGGCATGAGCCCTATTTTTAGGTCCCTCAAGGATAACGAGAGCCATTTCTTGCCGCGAAACTCACTTACCACGCTGGTTGTATTCATGCGGATACGGCCTAAGTTAGGTTCATAGGCCTCCTCGCCTTGGGCGGGCTCTTTTATTAGCTCTTGGCCGCGATTTACTATGTCATCAATCAGAGCAGGCGGAGAGCTCAAGAATGCTACAAAGTATTCGTAAAATCTACTGTCTACGATTACATCATGAGGAAGATTTCTCTTATAATGAATGTCTCTGGCTAATTCAGCTGCCTGTAATAGCCCTATAATATGAGCCTTTCTCTCTCCAGGGCTCATAAGGAAGAAATCAGACAATCCTCCGATATTGAATGTGTGCGGGTCATATTCGCCGCTGACATAAACACTATAGAGGTACTGGGCCCGCATATATAGAGGAGAAGTCATTAATAAACCATGAGGGATAAGATTGTGTAGTTTTATAAGGCGGAGCGGGTGAGCATGAGGCAGTTTATCTATATCTTCTCTAATCTCTTCAGCGATATCTTCAGGCGAAAGCCCTTTACCCTGAGCCTCTAAAATCTTTGCGACTATTTTTTCCGCCAATTCTCTGGCCTGGCCAAATGCCCGGTCAGTACGGCTGCTGTCATAATGCTGTTTGAATAATCTGCCGAGTTCACTATCTTCTGTAAACCGGCTTTGCATCCTGCGCAACTCATTACGATTATCCGCGCCGCTTATTTCATCAATCGCCGCATCTAAAAGAAGGCCCTGCTGGACAATTACGCCATGTGGGCTGGAACCTGATATAGCTTCTATCTTGCTGGCCTGTCCTGGCAGGGCATGAGATACTGTAATCCTTCTCCCATCAGGGGTAGTAATGACCTCAGGCGTGGGTGCTCGAGGAGCCGCCCCTAATTGATACATCTTGAGGTTCATTAGTAACAGGTGAAATAGATGAGCATCATGGCGCAGGAGTTTTCTCTGGCCAGGGGTCAATAATCTATATTCTTCTATAATAGTCATCAGGCCACTTGCGCCAAACCCTCGTTCACGAATCATGCGCTGCATCTCTAAAGGCCACTCCCTGCCTAATTCCTCTTCTGCCTTAATGCTAAGCGCTGCTATGAGCTCATCTACCTCCTGAGACTTCTCTAGATCAATACCTGCAAAATCTACAAGGCCTTGCGCCTCTTGAGCTGTATTCTCTGCTATGCCAACAGCAATCTTTATGGCCCCTGGCATGCTTGAAAGAATATTTTCCTTAAATGCGCTGAGAACTTGTCCAACTTTTTCTAATGCACGGCGCTGGAGAACTGGTATTGTGATAAGCGTTGTTACAGGCTGTGTCCTTGCCTTCTTTCTCTCAGCTGTAGTGATTGGTTCTCCATGGAGCACCTGCTCTGCGTCAGATTGATTCTTGATATGCTCTGCAATGCTCAATGCCTCTTTAGCATCTGCTATTACAAGGACACTTCTCCCTTCCCATAAGCCAACTGCCTCTTGAAGCAATTTCCATGTCATGGCAGCATTGTATCTGGAACTCGAATATGCCATTTCAGATGTTTCAAAGAGGTCGTTAATCCCCCTGTGCCTTCTTGCTTTTTCTCCTTCCGGACCTCCATAGACCCAGCCATCAATGGTCTCTGCCACGGCAGGAGGCAGTCCCTCGCTAACTGCAAGAGAGGTATCATTTATAACTGCATCTGCAATCTGCGAAAATCTCTGCATATCATAGACGCCTGTCCCTGGCCTTCGTTTTGGCACAAATACAAGCGCCAATATTGCAACTACAAAGCGATAGGGCCATGGTAATATCTCATATTTATGGTGCCGCAAAAGCGCTATTGAACTCCATGGTTTTGTAAAGAATTCTCTTTCAGATAATGACCAATAAGGCCTGAGGAATAACCACATGAGTTTCAGGGTAGGGACAGGCACATCAACTCTTAAAAGCCATGCCTTGAACCTGGCCATAACAGGGAGATTTCCTACAGCTAGCTTTACAGGGTCATCCAATAGATTCTGGTGCAGATAACCTAAGAAGAATCTCTCCTTTGCAAGCGCAGAGTGCAAAAGCCTGCCATTTTCATTTTCTCTTAAGTATACAATAAACCCTTCTCTATCCATATTTCTTGTATCGCGCGTAATACCTGCTGCAATATCATCTGCAATACCAAGGCCACCCAGATATCTGAGCGCCCTGGATTGCCTCGCTATTACAAAACGCGCGCCTATGCCAAGATGTTTACCTGCCTTATCTGCAGCAGTCTCTAAAGAGATAATTAGTTCAGGATGTTTTTTAATAAGCCCTGTTTTTTCGCGGCCCTCTATAAGTCTCGGGTGGCTGGTTAAGTCACCCGGTAATCTAAGAGATGCGAGTTGTCCTTCCTGCAGCACCACCCATTTACCTTGTTCAAGCGCCTGTCTGATTCTATGAATGGTTCTTTCCCTTACAGCCGCATTCCCTTCAATATACGGGGCTACAGTAACCTCTCCGCCAAACTGGCCTGGCACAGTAATCACCGAACCATTTGAAGGAAATGGGTTATATGGATGGCCTACTGGCAGGGCCTGCCTTACCTGTTCAAATATCTCCAAAACCACCCTGCGAAGGACATCTCTTCCTTCCACAGTATGGAACTCATATTTTGCAAAGTCATTCCGCATCAGGTCTGCGTACTCTTTAAACAATGGGTTTATAATCCACATCAGCACTTCAAATACCTCTTTTGAGTGAGTAGCTGCCATGCCGAGTAACATATCAGCAAGCATTACCTCCCACGCCTCTTTAAAGACCTGTTTTCCTTTTTCATCAAACACAGGATCGCCATTGATATCCAATAGCGGAACCAGGGCCCTGCCTCCAGGCCAGTTTCTGGGCCTGACACCAAATGGTACCTCGTGCATTTCTACATCCTTGGCGTCATGAAGCGATTGTTCCCATAAATAGTAACGCCATCTTGAGGTAAAAAATCCAATGACACCGGCAATAGGCCTTACAAGGTCTTCTGCAATCATCTCATCAGTAATGTCCTCATACTCTCCCTTCTGCACAACCGGAATAAGCCTTTGGTCATTTAACATCTGGCACATATAATCAAGGTCGCGGATGTCAACAAAAAGATATAAATCATTCTGGCCTGGCCCTGTCCTTCGCATCCTCTTTATGTGCGTCATAGCAGATTGGGCCATTCGCCTTGCGCCAATGGGAAATTCTACCCCGTATAATTTCCTGTCTGTATTTGCCTCTAAGAATGCATCTAAATTCGTAGTTCTATCATAGCGGCCCTTTGCGTAAAGCTCGTATAGATTGTAGACTGTTCGCACAGGCTCAACACCTGCCTTTAGGTCCCGGCTTAATAAACCAAGGATTGCCCTCGGAGATACAGCCAATCCACCTCTTCCGTTAGATGCAACAGTCGGTAACAATTGCCTCAAGCCTTCAAACTCGCTAAACTCAGCCACAAGCGGCATAATTGCAAGTGCAGCATGTAAAAGACTGGACTCTGCTGCCTCGACTAACAGTTTTTGCCTATCTCTCAGTCTCCTGACGCTCGAAAGGCCCTCAACAAGTTTAATTAAAGTCTGCGCCTCTGGAAAAAGAGGAACGATTTCCTGCAGGGTCTTGGTCGCCGCCTCTACCAATGCCTCCCCTTGCTCGCGCTCTTCCGCGTCTTGCGAAGAGAGCATTCTCATGCCTTCTTGTAAAGACTGAAGGCCATATATTAACTGGATTATTGTCGCAGATTCTGGAAAAACCGGGATTAAATTTCTAAGTAATCCTACAGATGTCCCTATATCTATTATGCCTGCGTGCCTTTCTTCCTCGTCATCTGAACCTAATTTTGACAATCCATCTGCTAATGTATATAAAGGCCCAAGACCAGGTACCTGTGGCATGGTCTGTTTTAGCTTATCTATTGCCTCTCGAACCTTTTCTCTTCCTTTATCTCGCACCTGCTTCTGGCCTGATTGCAACTCCTGCATGCCTTCATGTAGCAACCTCAGAGCCACAACAAGGCCCGGCTCAAACACATCATGGAACATTACATATCTATCATATGCATCCGGGTCAATGCCTTCTGCCATTACCTTAAGATGCCTGCCATTGTGTGCTATGGTCTGGCCTTGCAGGAGAAGCCTGAGTCCTTCCTGTGTAAGCTCATCAATAACACCTGAAACCGCAACGAATTGTTCATTTACAATCTGCGGCTTTTCCTTTAGTCTATAAGTAAATGTAAGAGACTCACCATTTACGTTTGCGTCTAATTCTATTGTCTTTCCGGTTAATAAGCGGCTGAGCTGGTCTCTATCAAGCCGGCTTACAAATCCAGGCACTGCATTGCCTGTAATCGAGACATCAGCATTTCCTGCCTTACCTACAATACTAATCTCTTCTGATCTTCTCAAGCGTTGAATATCCCTCTCGTCTCGGCTGACAGTAAAGTCACTTGGAATCCCTAAAAGGGCTTGCCATTGCGGCGTCCATTCCTCGGTATACATCTTTATCTTCATCCTCAATCTGGCCTTTATATCTTTTATATCTACTGTTTCACCTTGAATAAGCGATATAATTTCTCTTTTTGATAAAGATGTAATTTCTACATCCACTGGCCGGTCATCTGCACCTACTAAAGTAACAGCATGGCTGAGTCCGTAGAAATCCTTGCCGGATTTAATAGTCCCGCCTAAAAGCATACTGCGCAATTCTCCTGCAGAAAATCTCTTTACCTCTTCTGAAGACATAGGCCTGCCTGCCCTGTCCACGACCCTTAAGGTATTCTCAATCTCAAGCTCTTTGGCTTGTTTAAACGCTGCCATCCTCTGTCCAATGCCTGGCGTAGGAGAAACCCCTATAACATGGATGCGGCTTGAACCAAAATCTACAACGCGGGTCTCAAAATCATTGCCAAGCGCTTCATGAGGAGTAACCTCTGCCCTTGCCTTGACTAAATGACCATAGCGGCTATTTAGCATGCGCACAGCTATCATAAATGTCTCTGTTGCATAAATATCTTCTTTTAATTCTCTGACATCCCCTGCTTCTATAATGCCTGCTCCTGCAAACCCCCGCAGTATTGTATCAAGCTCTATCTTACCCTGCAGTATCTCTGCAATGGCCCTTTCAGGCGCATCAGGAAATCTATCCCTTGCGCCTGTCTCTATCTGTATTACCCATCCTATGGCATTGATGACTTGCCTTACATCAGTTGTCCTAAACCAGCCTTTGTGTCTGGCAAAATCCAACCACGCCTTGATTGTCTCTCTTGCATCAGCAGTTGAATCTGAAAAATTTCTGCCTTTTTCTAATATGGCTTCAAATGGCGCTAACAACTTCCCAAGCTCGCTTCCGAGATTATCGCCTGTATCCCCTAAGGCTGTTCTAACTGCCTCCTCTAAGTTAGCTAACCCATCTTTAATAATTTTAATGTCAATGTCCTCTCTGTGCTCATCAACCCATTCTCGGGCAATAGTAAAAAACGTATGCGCCTGGGCCGCAAGGCGACGCAACCTCTCTACCCTTGCCCTGGCAGTTTCATTGCGTTCTAATGTCGGAGAAGACATAATCCCCACCTGATGCCTTTCTACAACGCGTTCTCCGTCTAACAATGTCCGTGCAAGAAGCGTATTAGACTGTTCCCTCATCTCGGTAAAAATAGGCGCAGCTGTCATGGGAACAACGACAATCCTGCGGCTGCCACGTTCAATAGAGACATCCTCTCTTAAATAACGATAGAGTTCAAGGGCTGTTACTGCCTCTACGTCTTTAATCCCGGGCTTTTCCCAGCCTCTGCCCTGGATAAATTCTCGTTCACTATAGTCTAATAAAAACGGAAGTCCTGGGCCATGCAATAACCTGTTTTCATCGCCATTTGCAGCTGCCTCAAGCACATGAGGCAGATACATATCCGCAGTAATTATCCGTATGATGTGCCTGAGGCCCTCTGAATTTAATATGCTGCTAGCCCAATCAAAGACCCTGCTAAATTTAGAGCGCAGCCTCTCTCCCCATTGAAGCAGGACCGGGTATGCCTGATAGTACCTTACGAACCATGGGTTTCTCGCTGTAATAGGAAAATATTCAGGAAAGCGTTTAGGATATCTTTTAAGGGAGCCTGAAAGGTTTGTAAGCTCGAGTTCTAATCTGCCATCTTTAGAGTTCCGGCTTAATACCCAGCCTTCTTTATCTCTTACTATACGGTTTAGTCCTTCAGCGCCATATACCTCTAAGCCTTCAGCCTCTGCATCGCTTACAAGATTTCTCACCTGTTCAGCTTGTTTTACAATGCCAGGCTGCACAAAATACACATCGATAGCCCCGCCGTCTGCATTGAAGAGCCTCATGCCTGGGAGGCCTTCATATGTCCAGAAATCCTCTGGAGCCGTGTAAGTCCCTGCAGGCCCATGCTCCTGTAGTATGCTTTTTAATACCCTCACAAAACTCCTGCGCTGTTCTCGATATGCCGGATGCCGCTTGCTTGCATCGCGAGGGTCTCTTGCAATGAGTCTATTGTACAGGGTCTCATCCATAAAACCCTGGCTGTAAAGCGCATTTACCAGTTCGTCAAAGTTAAAACGATTTGCCTCAATGATATTGACAAGCTGCGCCTCTTCTCTACCCTGGCTAAATTCATCAAGGATCTTGGATCTTAAGACCGCATCGGTTGACAGACGCTGAGGTATTTGGAAAAGCATCAATGTAATGCCCAATGCAGGAACAGGTCCAAGTATTGCCGCTAAAAGCCCGATAGGGGCAGGTAGAGCAAAAATACCTATACCAATTACTATCAAAGGAACAGAAATAATAGCAAATGCCTTAAAACCTGTCTTGGTAAATATCTGCAGCAGCACAGGCCGCAGCAAAGAATGGCTGGCTAAAATAACATACGAGGCAATAATCACTGGCACAGCTATGCCAGGGCCTGCTGCAAAGACTCCGTACCCTGCCATGGTGCCAAGCAAAATCTTAAAAATATTCGCAGGCCAAATTTTATTAAATTTACGGCCTGTTTTTTCATCTATACCCTCGAATATTGCATTCGTAGTCGTTAATGTCATTATAAAGGCTGTCAATGCAAGGACAGAGCCTATTACAACAACAGGCACACCTGGCAGAAGCGGAGTAAGTGCAGCATATGCGGCTATGGCAGCGCCTATGCCTGCTGCATTAGTTATCCACCATTTTGCAGGACCTCTCCCAAGACCTGCCTTATCTAATATTTTTCCTAACAGCCCTCTGACAAATACAAACGTCACAAGGCCTATAGCTATACCAATACCCACAAAGGCAAAGGATTCTCCTGGAACAGAAAGCCTTGCAACCTCCTCAACAGGCCTCCTGCCTGCGTCAAAGACCATGTAACCTAATCCCAATGATGGAATAGTTACAAGGATTTCGCGGATTCCCATCCCTATCCCAGTGACAAACCGCTTGGCAAAGGAAGGGCCGGTTTTCAAAGGCGCTGGCGGTATGGGAGGCGGAGTTTCAGCCAATGCCTCACTAGATATCTGTTCTGCTTCAGGAATATCCTCGGCTGCTACTTGAGCAGCGGCTTTACCTCTGAGTTCCTGCAACACATCTTCTGGGGCATTCTGGCTTGATACTTGAAAGAGTCGTATATATGGCTGTTCAAGAAATTTTTCTATCCCTGCAAAAGCGAGTAAACCTTGGACGAACGCTAATATATTTAACTGCCTCGCGCCAATTTCTTGCAAAACCTTAAACGTCCTGTCTCGCTTATTGACGTCTCCTAACCTATCTTTCGCAGAGCCTCTTACCAGTCTCAACACAGTAATTCCTTCTGATGCCTTACCAGCTACAGCCAAATAGATAGCGTCACCTTCTGCATCCGGCCATAAATCAAAAATCTTTATTGCAGCAAGTTGACTTACACGTTTAAAGCCATCGTGGATACTGCTGCTCAATTCGGATGCCTCGCCTGGTCCAACGTATTCAGCCAGATAGTTTCTGTATCGTTCCGCTAATATTGTGACAAGAGGTTCAGGCAGGCTCCTTATACCTAAAAATAGTTGGTTGATAAAAAATTTGGTGACTTTAGGATGGTCCCTGATTTGATCAAAAAGAGGGTCTGTATTCCCGGCTATCCCTGCTTTTAGTATTGTAATAAATAT
Source organism: uncultured Planctomycetia bacterium (assembly GCA_964479825.1). Taxonomy (GTDB): domain Bacteria; phylum Omnitrophota; class Gorgyraeia; order Gorgyraeales; family Gorgyraeaceae; genus CAYZNX01. The sequence continues at coordinate 13,050 of CAYZNX010000017.1, forward strand.
TGGGCTTGCCAGAATAAAATGTTTAGCCGACGCCAACAACTGTATTGTCAACCTCGAGATAATAAAAAAGCGAAAGGCCAGGTTAGTACGCGTTCCTACAACAATAGCCCCTAGTGCTCTCGCGATTACAAGAGTATCTTTTAAGGATGGCATAGATATCTCAGTAGGACCTTGTGCCTTACCAGCAGCCTTATCTATCTTATCAATAACTTTAAAGACGCCTAAAAGGCCTGGCAATAATTCGTCTAAAAGGAATTGAACAAATAGAGTAATTTTCAGAAGAATTTTCTTTTGTTCTTCATCTAGAAATGAGATAGCTCCTGTTATGCGTTTCTCCATCTCACCTTCACCGGTTCCACTTATACCTTCGTCACCCCCATCATCTTTCAATACCGACGAACTAAACGCCATAGCATTCACAACTACTGATTTAATGAGGGCTACAAGCGCTTTATCTCTTTCACCCGTATCTTTGGATGCAGTCGAGCCAACGAGGACTCTGATAAATTCTCTTTCATCAACATGTTCTTGTTGATCCCTTTTTGTCTTGTCTACCGCCTCACCATCACCAAGAGTAGCTTGTTCAGCTATTGTCTGTCCATCTTCTGCTAAGGATTGCACCGATGCAATAACTAAAGCTGCCCTTATATTAGCTAGCTCCTCTTCTCGAAGATTATCAAAAGCTCGTCTCGCCAGATTAAGATTTGCCCTTACATCATCAGGCAATGCAGATAGCATCTCTTCTGTTATCTGAAGAGGGAATATAAGTCTGCCATTCATTACAGGAATACCTATAGCTTCTAACTGAAGGAGTTCATCTCTGCGGGTAGTTTCTCCAAAGTCTTTTCTTAACTCATGGAATTCAGCTAAGCTCATGCCATCTTTTTTAAGATCCCTACCTTGTTTTTTAGCCCATTTACTAATGGCCTCAAGTGCCTGTAAAGCAGCCCCCTTGCCTCTCCTGAAGCTAACCTCGTCTGATTCCTTGACCCCGCTTGTCGTAACCTGGACATATGTATCATGTTCAGGAAGGTGGACAT
>CAYZNX010000018.1:0-13750 GCA_964479825.1 uncultured Planctomycetia bacterium
AGGTTAGATAAATGGTCTCCTCAGGATCAAGAAAATTTTGCTCGTGCAAAATTTTCTTGAGTTTTTCTCAGGTTTATATTAAAATTTAATGTAATGAAGAAAATAGCTTTGTTGCTGCCGCTCATAATTTTTTCTGTATATGCCAATGTATATCCTAAGGAGTTAGAGATAATCTCTGCAGTTCTCGATGTGCACCCAGAATATGAGTTTTTTATCATTGATGCAGGAACGCAACAGGGCATTGAGATAGGCGATGGGCTCATTGTGCACAGAGATAATGAAAAGGTAGGGGAGGCCTATATAATCGAGGTACGAGTAAATGTTTCAGCAGCTGAGATATTAACTGTAGAAAAAGATAAAAAAATTCAACAGGGCGACAAGGTATTAATCATAAAGCAGGCGGAGGGCAAGCCTGAAGAAATAAAGGGCGATTGGAAAAGGCCTCAGGCCGCTCGAGAGTCAAGGGCGGCAAAAGGGCTGCGGCATAGGCGTGCTGGCGTATCAAAGAGTATTGACCAAGGAGACATTATATCTGCAAAAATAAAAACAGGGTCAATGACAGTTTTTAGTTACGCCAGATTAACCTTGGAAGAGAATGGATACCTGATTATCTCATCCAACAGGTCCACTGGTGTCATACTAGCCAAGAAACCTATATCATTGTCTATCTTAAGCGAATTATGGGCCGATGCAACAGCAGCAATAGGGCACAGGCTTGTCGCATCCTTCGATATCAAAGGCTCTGGACAGTCTTCAACCTTGAAGGTGGTATCGTTTAAAGAGCATTCACAGAAAGAAAAATATATTAAGATACCTGTTAGGGAAAATTCTGTATTTTACAATGAATTGTCAGATATAGTTTCAAAGATAAAAGAGCGTTCAGAGCTTTGATCAAAACAAAACAGGGTTATTTTTTGACTCGGGTATATAATTTATTATATAAAAGATTCGGGCCAAGGCACTGGTGGCCCGGAGATACAAGGTTAGAGATAATCATTGGTGCTATACTAACACAAAATACAGCATGGTATAACGTAGAAAAGGCAATAAAAAACCTGAAGAGGATGGGATTGTTAAATGTAAAAAGACTTTCTGCTATTTCTGGCAAAAGGCTTGCCAAACTGATTAAGCCATCAGGTTACTACAATATAAAATCGCAAAGGATAAAAAATTTTTTACACTACCTGAATAATGAACATAATGGCAGCATAAACAGGATGTTTACAAGAGATACGGTGAGACTGAGAGAAGAATTGCTTAATATTAAAGGCATAGGTCCAGAGACTGCTGACAGCATACTTTTATATGCTGGCAGCAGGCCTATATTTGTCGTTGACGCATATACAAAAAGGATCTTCTCAAGGCTTGGATTTTCTTCCAAGGATGCCGACTACAAAGAATTGCAGGAGCTCTTTTCAAAAAATCTTTCTCCTGATGTAAGGTTGTTTAATGAATTTCACGCGTTAATAGTTGAATTAGGCAAGACCTTATGCAGATCATTTAAACCGCTATGCAACATCTGTCCAATACGGAGGATCAAATATGGCTGAGGAGATAAAAGAAAAAAAGCAAACCCAGAAACCTACTAATTGCATGAGCTGCAATAAACGCCTTCAAAGGAAGTCATGGTATTATAGAAATTCAGGATATTACTGCAGCAAGAGATGCTGGAAGTCGGCTATGGCCAAGAAAAAAGAAGGCAAGTAATTTCAAAATGGAGCCCACATGGACTAAAACCCGGGGTTCCTGTGGGCGGAATACTGAGCGGCCTAAAACCGTGGTCTGAAGGCCGCCGTTTTAGGCCGCGAATGTATAATTATGATACCAGAGCGCCGCAGGCATAATAGGGCAAGGAACCAATTACCCTTAAAAATTGGAGATAACAATTTTGACGTAATAACAGAAACTGTGGACATCAGCCCGACAGGAATATACTGCAGGATCTCCCGGTTATTGCCATTGATGTCAAAGATTGATGTCATGCTTTTTGTCCCTACTAAATCCGGCTCAAAACAGACTAAAAAAATAAGGTGCAGGGGTGTCGTTGTCAGGACCGAGCCTGTTATACTTAAAGAGACGGACAGGGCACATTACAATATTGCCATCTTCTTTACTGATATATCAAAAAAAGACCAAGGAATAATAGCATCGTATGTGGAGACAGTGGCAATGGACGAAAACAAAGTAAGCGAGCCAGCTTCGAGCGAACATAACCCAAGCGCCCATTTGATATGAAGACAAGGATTATAAAGATTCAAAAACCGCCTGACTCTAATGTAATAATAGGGCAGGCACATTTTATAAAAACAGTTGAGGACCTATATGAGGCCCTTGTCAATTCAGTGCCGGGTATAAAATTTGGCATAGGTTTTTGCGAGGCCTCAGGGCCATGTTTAGTAAGATGCCATGGCACCGATGATGGATTAAAAGACATAGCCGCTAAAAACGCCTTCAATTTAGGCGCTGGCCATTCATTTATAATATTTATACAAAACGCCTATCCCATAAATGTCCTTAAGGCAATAAGGGATGTCCCAGAGGTTTGCTCAATATACTGCGCAACTGCTAATGAGGTAGAGGTAATCCTATCAGAGACAGAGCAGGGTAGAGGTATACTGGGTGTGATAGATGGCATCAAGGCCAAAGGCATTGAGGATGCCGGCGATATCAAGAAAAGGAAAGAACTCCTGAGAAAGATCGGGTATAAGCTGTAAAGAGATTTAGAGAAATAACTTTCTCTACTCTTAAATATGGGGAAACAAAAAAGTCCTACGCCAGTTAAATTAGTTATAGCAATGCTTGCAAAAGACAAAAAACTCTTCGATAAAATCGAAGAGTTTTTTGTTGATGAATTCGGAGATATAGACTACAGAAGCCCTGCCCTCTCATTTAACCATACAGATTATTATAAAGAAGAGATGGGTGCTCAATTAAAGAGGCGGTTTATTTCTTTCAAGAAGGCAATCCTGCCTGATGAAATAACTGACATTAAGATAACGACCCATATCATCGAAAAGAAATTTTCCAGTCAAAAAGGCAATTCATTGAACCGCCGGATCAATATAGACCCTGGATATATCTCGGCCTCAAAATTTATCTTAGCTACGACAAAAGATTATTATCATAGGATCTACATAAAGAATGGGATATACGCAGAGGTTACTCTTAGATGGAAGAACGGCACGTTTCAGCCTTTTGAATGGACCTATCCCGATTACAAAACCAAGCAATATTTGAAAATCCTTAATGATATAAGAAGTAATTATATGAAAGAAGCGCATCACTTGGATGCACATATTGGTAATTGGTGAGTCAACAGGGGGCATGAGGGAATTAACCCTTCAGGGTTTCATTGCGCAGACAGCCTGCTTGTCCGCCGTAGCTTATCTACTGTGAAGTTTCTTCTCTGGCGAAGGCGGAAGGCCTGGGTTCCAGCACAAATAACTTCACATTTTCTGCAATGCTTATTTTGTGAAGTTATGCCCTGACAGCCTAAAGGCTGGGTTCCTGTAGCCAGCGGTGGCAGGACCCGCTGGCCTGTAGAAGCAATATTACTCACTGGAACTCACCTGTTACACATATTGGACAAAATATTGTAAAATTTCAGGAAAAAATGGTAGAATATGGTTCTAGGGGTATTTAATATTGGGTAAATATGAAATTAGCTGAGGCCTGAGAAGTGTATTTAGCATACCTTGTTATTTTAGTCTTGTTATCTGTTATATTAATATTACTCTGGGAGGAAGAGAGAAGATTCAAACGTAGCATAAGTCAGGGCCTTGCCAATAAATACTGGATATTAAGAGAAAGGAGGCGGTTTGTCAGGTTTAACGAAGAGTTAAAAATAAGATATAATGTCCTTCGCGAATCAAGCAATTTTAACAATGCTAAGACCTCCAACATTTCCAGGAAAGGCATTGGTCTTTTGGCTTATGAGAAACTAAGGAAGAAGGACTATGTAGATATGGAGATAGAACTTCCCCAATTTCCAAAGCCTATAAAATTGATAGGGCAGGTTATTTGGACAAAAGACCTTGAGACCTGTGATGAAAATGGCAGACGCCTATTTTATACAGGTATCAAGTTTTTGAAAATTAACCCAGAGGCAGAGGCCTTGCTTTTAACTCATTTAAATGCGTTGAGGCTGAGGCAGGTTCAGGGATAGAGGGCTCCTTATGGTAATAACACTATTGGGCACAGGGACAGGCGTGCCTTCTCAATATAAAAATCCGCCGTGTATAGCAGTAAATCTATCTGGCAAAAATGCCATCTTTGACAGCGGGCCAGGGACCTTAAAGAATCTATTAAAACTCGGCGTAGATTGCTTGAATCTTGATTTTATTTTTTATTCACATTTACATCTGGATCATGTCTCTGACCTTGCAGCAATACTGTTCGCTGCCAGGATCCCCCCGTCACTCAGAGATAAAGAACTGACAGTCTATGGCCCACGCGGCTTGATAGAATATTATAATAAGTTAAAGGACCTATATAAGGAAACTGTATGCCCAGACCGCTATAAACTAAATTTGGAAGAAATAGAAAATAAAAAAATAGAGGTAGCCGGGTATAAAATATCCACAAGGACACTAAATCATCATGGAGGCGGAATGGGCTACAGGTTAGTGACGCCATCTAATAAAATCATGGTTTATTCCGGCGATACTGACTTATGCGATGAGCTGATGGAGCTCTCCAGTCAAGCTGATATTCTAATACTGGAATGCTCAACCCCAGACGAAATGAAAATGAAAGGCCATCTTACTCCTACGGGCGCAGGCAAAGTAGCGCGCCAATCGAATGCAAAAAAACTGGTCCTTGTTCATATGTATCCTGTATGTGAAAGATATGATTTGATTGGCTCATGCAGAAAAGAATTCAACGGCAAGATAGTTGTAGGAGAAGATTTAATGAGATTTGAATTAAATTAGCCTCACTGCGTTCGGCTAATTGATTACTATTATTGAATTTCCATACAATAACTTAATGAGGTGAGATATGATAGAAGAGAGAAGGAAATACATAAGACTGGATACAGGCATGGAATTTACATATAGGATTAGAGGCACTAAAGGCGAAATGAAGAAGGCCACTACAAAGAATATCAGCCCTGGCGGCATACGCAGCTTATTAGAACTGGAAATAAAAAAGGGGGACTGGCTGGAATTGAACATATCCTTGCCAAACATTTCTAGTGGGCCCATATCTGCAACGGGTAAGGTCATATGGACAGCTGACGAAAAAGGCGATAGAGTAGAATCGGGCATTAAATTTGAAGAGATAGACCCTGTAATGAAAAATAAATTTCTTGAGTATATATGCGAGCTGATGTTTTCGGAATTGGAAAGGCTGAGGATATAACATGGTCTCATTCGAAGAATTTAAAAAGCTGAGCATCAAGATAGCAAAAATAAAGGAAGTAAAGGACCACCCTGCGGCAGACAGGCTTTACGTATTGAGTTTAGACATCGGCGGCGAAGAAAGAGAAGTAGTCGCCGGGATAAAGAAGGATTATAGGGCAGAAGACCTGAAGGGGAAACTTGTAGCTATAGTAGATAACCTGGAGCCTGCAATAATCCGTGGGGTAAAAAGCAGCGGCATGATACTTGCAGCTCAGGACGGAGAAAAAATTTCCGTAATCTGCCCTGATAAAGAGGTTTCTTCCGGGGCGGTCGTTAAATAATGATTATAGGCTTGACAGGGCCAAATGCCTCAGGAAAAGGCGAGGCAGCTCTTTATATAAAATCAAAGGGGTTTGCTTACCATTCTCTTTCTGATATACTAAGAAAAGAGAGTAAAAAATTAGGCATTGAACCTACAAGAGAAAATCTTATTGAGTTAGGGAATAAATTGAGGTCTGAGTTCGGGCCTTCTGTATTAGCTGAACGCGTAATAGAACGGTTATCGGGAGAAGAAAATCATATAATAGACTCTATAAGAAATCCGGCTGAGGTAGCAGCCTTTAGAAAACGAGGGGGCTTTGTGCTGCTTGGGATAGATGCCCCAGTAGAAAAACGGTTCAAAAGGAGTTTAGAGAGGAATAGGCCGGGAGATGCTAAAACGCTCTATGACTTCATAGAAAAAGAGGGCAGAGAAAATAAGTCTGACCCCGAAAGCCAGCAGATCAGGAGGTGCCTGAGCATGTCAGATGCTGTGATCGTTAACGATGCAAACCTTGAAGGTCTCCATAGAAAAATAGATGAGTGGATTAAAAAAGATAAAGAGGCCTAACTGGGATGAATATTTTTTAAAAATGGCTTACTTGGTGGCTGAACGCTCAACCTGCCGAAGGCACCACGTAGGGGCAGTTATTGTTATTGACAGGCGTATGCTTACTACCGGATATAATGGCGCTGCGAGCGGGGTCAAGGATTGCCTTGAACTCGGATGCTTGAGAGATGAAATGGGTATTCCATCAGGCGAGAGGCATGAGATATGCCGCGCTATTCACGCTGAACAAAATGCTATAATACAAGCGGGCCTTCATGGGATAAGCATAGGAGGAGGGACAATCTACTGCACGCATTCTCCGTGTATATTATGTGCAAAGATGATCGTGAATGCGAAGATAAAAAAATTCATAACCAGCGGCGAGTATTCTGATAAGAGCTTCAGGGCACTCTTTAAAGAAAGCGGGGTTGAGTATAAGACTATCCCCCGGCCCAGGCTTTCTATAATAAGGATAGATTAGACATGAGAGAGAAAAGGAGATTTATAAGATTTGATATAGCCTTAAAAGTAAATTATATTGTACAAAAGCAAACGAAGCTGGAAAAGACAGGGATAACCAAAGACGTAAGCGTAGGGGGGTTACAGTTATTGACGGAGGACAGGCTGGAAACAGGAAATAAACTAGAACTAAAGATGACTATCCCAAATGCCCTGAATCCTGTTCATCTAAACGGTATCGTACTCTGGACAAAGGAGATATCTCAGGGAAATGTCCCGTCTTATAGCGCAGGCATTGAATTTGGAAAAATCGAAGAAGATAACAAGAATACATTTTTAAGATTTTTGTGTGACTTAATGTATAAAAAGGTCGGGACTCAGAAAGGAGGTTAGGGTATGTTGTTCATAAGGATAGCGAGGGATCTGCGGGATTCCATTAGAAACAGAGATGCCATACGGACATCAACGCTTCGCATGATTACCGCCTCGATGCAGAACCTCGCGATCGATAAAAAAGTTAAAGAGCTGGAAGACGGCGATGTGTTAAAGATAATATCAAAACAGCTAAAACAGCATCAGGACTCTATAGAGAGTTTTAAGAAGGGCTGCCGGTTAGACCTGGTGGAAAAAGAATCCAAGGAGTTTGAAATTTTAAAGTCGTATCTGCCTGAACAACTTAGCGAAGAAAAAATTGCAGAGATAGTTAAAGATATAATATCTCAAACAGGGGCCAGCTCAAAATCTGATTTTGGAAAGGTAATGAAGTTAAGCATGGAAGAATTAAAAGGGCGTGCAGACGCAAGGTCAATAAGTTCAATAGTACAAAAATTACTTGTTAAATAAAAGAATGTTAAAATCCTGTATAATCCTTCCCCTAATAATATCTCTTGCATTGTCAGGGTGTGCTACTATATATAATCCCGCAACTGGTCAAAATGAATTTATTTTTATAACGACACCTATGGAAGTGTCCATAGGCAAAGCCGTCGCTGCTAATATATCTACTCAGTTCAAGTTCAGTAAAGACCAGCAAAAAATCAAGCGCTTAACTGAAATAGGGGAAAAAGTTGCTCTTGTATCTGACCGCAGAGATCTAAAATACAATTTTACCGTGATTGAAGACAAAAGCCTGAATGCCTTTGCGACTCCAGGAGGGCATGTTTACGTACACTCGGGGCTAATGGATAAAGCTAACGATGATGAACTGGCTTGTGTAGTTGCCCACGAAGTAGGGCATGTTGCGGCACGGCACATTGCAAAGAAGCTTCAGGCGCAGATGGGGTATGATATAGTGATGAATATAGCTGCTCGAAGGGCAGGCATAAGAGAGTTGCAGAAAGCAGCTTCTTTGAGTTATAATTTAATCATGCTTGGTTATTCAAGGCAGGATGAGCTTCTTTCGGATAGGCTTGGCGTAAAATATGCCTACAAGGCCCACTATGACCCCTATGCAATGATAACATTTTTAAAAAAATTAAAAGAGGCAAAGGACGAAGAAATGAGCATTGTTTTTTTAAGGACCCATCCTTACATCTCCGAAAGGATAAAGACCCTGGAGAAGGCGATACCTGCTATAATAAAAAAAGCTGATACAGAGAAAAACACAGCCCCTTTGCAATACGAGAAACAGAAAAGAGAAACTTCTAAACTGATTACCTCAAGCGGAAAAAGGCCGCTCAAAGTCAAGTGCCCTGAGTGCCGAAGAATCTTCTCGGGCCAAACAAATTACTGCCCTTATGACGGCAGCAGGCTCTAAATGGAGCCCACCCGGGCTAAAGCCCGGGGTTCCTGTGGGCGGAATACTGAGCGGCCTGAACATATCCGCGGCCTTTAGGCCGCGAATGTATAAAAAAACAGGGGGTGGTTATGGGGATAGTAACGGATAGCCGTATCTTTGAGCGCATCAAAGGCGAGCTTGCTGTGAGATACAGCCCTCAAGGAAGCAATATAGAGTACTGCACCACTACTAAAAACATAAGCGGCGGCGGAATAAGAATGCAACTTTTAAAAAAAGTTCCACCGGGTACGATATTAGATCTTGAAATATTTAAATATGACATAGAAATTAAGGCGAGATGCCGGGGCAAGGTCATTTGGGTATGGGACGAGCCTATGGATAAAAAAAGAGAGCAACTCTTTGAGGCCGGGATAGAATTTATTGACAGGCACCTTCTTTACATAAGCAGGTTGATTGATTTTCTTGAAAGGTCAAACCTTGGCGATAACATATGACAATCATGACAAGGTTTTTTAAATTAAAGGCTAAAGGCACAGAGATATCATTTATGGATCGCAGGTTTGCAAAAAGGTACGATGTGCCTTTGAAATTGAAATATTATGATCCTGCTACTGATTTTAGAGGGGAAGGCGTAACAAAGAACATTTCACGTGCTGGATTAAGATTCACAGTAGCTAAAAAAATCTTTAAGGGTGCGGTGTTGAATCTGGTAATTGAGGATCCTAACAGTATTGCATCAATCCCTTCAAAGGCCAAGGTTATTTGGCTTGAAGAGGTGATACCTGGGAATGATGTAGAAGACATCGTGTACGAGGTAGGTGTCAGTTTATTAAAAAAACGCCTCTATTGACTGAGATAATGCTTAAAAAAATTATGGTATATAAAATATTGGTTATATGTGTAGCAATATCATTGAACAAGGTAATCGCTTCCCATGCACAAGAAGAAGATTCTATGGGGACTATTCTTATATTGCGGGAGGCCCAGGAATTCGGAGATACTACAGTAGCTGTGGAAGCGCACCTGATAGGCGACATCCTGCAGGCTAAAATCACAGCACGGATGCACGGCACAAAGCCAAAGATACATAATGCAATTATAGTAGGTCCGGGACTGGGGCGCCTCTCCATTGAATCAAAAGAGGTGCTTCTTGCAACCGCAGAGGAAGAAAGGCCTTATCCAACAAGCAAAAAAGACCGTGCCTTTATAGATTTCCGCCAAAAGGCAGAAACAAAAATAGCCAAAGGCGCTTTAACAAGAGAATTAATGATATTCAAGATCCCTCGCAATAAAATAGTTAAAGGTAAAAAATATCAGCTTTGGGTTCAGGTAGAAAGCCTGCAAAGGGGCGGGAAATACAAGACCTTCAAATTCCACCTGGATAACCTGCCAGGGCTTATGTTGTAATCTATTCTATACCATGGAAATAATAAAAGAAAAATTATCGCTCAACGAGCTTAAGCAAATGGCCACGGATAGCTTTGGGGATCTGGTAAAAGCGGTTATTGATGTTGAGAGGGGACTCGTAGCCCTTGATGCTGATCTGCATTCTGATTTAGAAGCCCTGCTCCTGGAGGGTGGCTCAAAACAGAAAGACCTCTGGGGTATAAATTTTTACCCGGAAATCCAAGGAGAGGGCTTTATCGAATTCGATTCCATGATCAATATGCGTCCTTCCCAAGGCAACAGAAGCCTCGGAATAGAAAACGAGGAAATACGCAAGAAGATTATTGAAATTGTCGCGAAAAGAATTAAACGATAAATTAAGCTCGCTTCGCTTGCTGATTACACAGATTATTCCTCATAGAATATACAATTTAGATTACACAGATAATTCTTTAATCTGTGTAATCTGCTTTTTCCGCCGAAGGCGGACCTGCCTCTGGCAGGAAAATCTGTGTAATCATATTATTGAATTTCCATATAATGAAATACCGGCATAAGGGGTTGGCGGCAGGAGACTGGGGAAAACTATCTTTCCTTGAGCAAATGGCTAATATTGCAAGTGAGGTTGAGCGCGCTCTTAATTGGCAAAGAAAAAATAACACCGATTATAGCCAGGGGTCTTTTGAGCGAGCCCTTGAGCTGATTGATCTAACCTTGTCCTGCTCCGGGACTTTTGCCCGTCTAAAGGAAATTGCCCGCATGAGAGAGGCCATCGTAGATTACTTTTTCGGATCAAACCAATTTATGTCTACCGAAAAGTCATGGCGGAACTACTTTTCACATTTCGCTTATGCCGCGCGCAGAAATCACTGATAACAACCGTCCCTATCGCTAGCACCTACCTAGCACATATTATATTTTCCAAACCCTATTGACAAATGCAGGATGCATGGCAACCTCATGGGGTTTCGAATTAGTAGATATGGTAACGTTTAAGGGAGCGTAGCTTGGGTCACGCCAAGACAGAAATAGCGTTATCCACACGATTTTAACAAAATGACTTAACTCATTGAGTCATATATAGTTATGGCTATTTTTCAGTAATAGCCAAGTTAACATAAGATACATTATAGGCGGTTGAGATTAATCATAAAAACCCTAAGTTTATAGGGTTAATAATGCTCATTATATCTTATATTTATGCCTCGTATCCTATAATCTTTATTAGCACCCTTTTGTTGCGTTGGCCATCGAATTCTCCGTAGAAAATCTGCTCCCACGGCCCAAGGTCAAGTTCGCCATCCGTGATAGCGACCACAACCTCTCTTCCCATTATTGTCCTTTTTAGATGGGCATCGGCATTATCCTCGCCTGTTAGATTGTGTCTGTATTTCCGCACATCATAAGGCGCAAGCCTTTCAAGCCACTCAAGAAAATCCTCATGCAGGCCGCTTTCATTATCATTGATAAAAACGCTAGACGTAATATGCATGCTGTTTACAAGGCATATCCCTTCTTTTATCCTGCTTTTCCTTATACTGGCCTCAACCTGCGGCGTAATATTTATAATATCGTAACGTTCGTTTGTATTAAAGGTTAGGTATTCTGTATATGCCTTCATCCTATAACTTCCTCAAAGCAATAACTTGATAGTATAGGAATTTCCTTTTAAACCACAGAGGCCACAGAGATTACTTAGAGTTTTTCTCTGTGGACTCGGGATAGATATTTATAAAACAATAAGACTAAAAGAGAGGTTATTTAAGAAGAGGACACAGAGAAAGATTATAATTTTATTTTTAAATAAAAACTATAGAATACTCTGTGACCTCTGTGGTTAACTTGTATTTTTATTTATGGCTCTTGCGGGAACTCTCCGGCCAAGGCCTTTTTTACCATTACCTTAATCTCTTCGCTGAAACCGCTCGTAAGCATCCACTCTAAATAGGGACGATCTTCCTTAAGTATATCCTTTATATGTTTCTTCCTTCTGTACTTACCAAAGGTAGGGTACAATTCGCCGTTCCACCAGCAAAGTTTGCGTTCATTATCAAAGTATGAGCTCGAATGCTTGTAATCAAGGTCCTTCAGGCTCTCTATCCCCTGCTCTACGGCCCCATACTTCTTAATCTGGGCGTCCAGTATCTCAACAGTGGCCTCGGCATCACCCAGGGCAGAATGCGCCTTATCAAGTCTCTTCCTGCAATATAACTGATAAGCAGCTGTTAGGTCTCTTTTCTCGTGTATGTGATAGACTTTTTGTGCGTCATATATACTTCGGCCGCGCCAATCAAAGCTAAATCCGGCCTCAAAAAATTCTCGTTCAAGAACAAGCAGGTCAAACCTCAGAATGTTGACCCCGCCAATGTCAGAATCACCTATAAACTCCAGTATCTCCTTGCCTATATCCTTGAATCGCGGAGCATCCTTAACGTCTTCATCCGTAATATCAATAATACGGCTGACATTGGCAGGGATCGGCATGCCGGGGTTTACGCGTTTTAAGTAATCCTCTCTTGAACCGTCTTGCAATAGTTTGACCATGCCGATCTCAACTATTTTATCCTTCTCAACCCATGTGCCTGTTGTCTCAAGGTCAAATACCACTAAAGGACGAGATAGTTTCATTTCCCTTTTGCCTTCTTGCTGTTATGCGATGTCTTATTCTAGTACCGAATTTAAAAGTCTAAATGCCCCGTCGTTATCTGATGTTGTAAACACTATCTTGGCCGGGCAGCCGCTTGAACAGGTGGTACAATAAAGATACTCAATATTTATACCATTACTGGCGAGAAGTTCTGATACATTCTTTAATGTCCCAGGCCTGTTTTCAAGTTCTATAACGATAACCTCCTTCTCTTCAATATGCTCATACCCATTATCAAATAATTCAGCGATTGATTTTTGGTTATTATCTGTTATAAAGATAAGGTTGCCCTGTCTGCCTGTTTGATCTGAATACCCTGCTATTGTCTCCACATTTATGCCATGGTCAACCAAAAAGGACATCATCCGAGCCAATGCCCCGATCTTATTCATGGTTCCCACACTGATTTCCTTTGCCTTTACTAAGTTTTTAATCACATTGGCCTCCCTAAGATTAAAATACTAACGCAAATTTAATACCGGCCTCTGTAGAGGTGTTTTTCGGCTCCCAGCCAAAACCCCAGATGACGCCATTATATGTAATATTTGCTGTTTCAGATTCTTCTATATGCCAGTATCTTATAAAAGGCTCAATCAATAAATCCATATCCCTGCCCTGCCTTTTAAATCTTAATGAGCCCCGTAATCCAAAACCTTTGTTCTGGTCATTCTCCAGGTCATTAAAGCTGGCACTGGCGTCAGAGAGATGGCTCTTCTGTATCCCCTTCCAGAAATGGTCGTATTCAATGATTGCACCTAAAGACCATCCTTCTTCTACTGGGACCAGTATCTCAATCCCCACAGGGCTGTAGAAATAATTCGATTCCCTTTCGTATCCCCTGGCCCCGGTTGAAGAAACCATGCCGCTCGTGTCATCATTTAAATACCTGTATCCAAAACCTATATAGGGTGTAACAATATACCTCTCATACGCTGAGATATCCTGCCCTATCAGCCCCCTAAACTCCATCATATAATCATCGATATTATTTATCGTGCCTGAATTTTTGTAATCAACCTGGCCATAGCTAAATCTGGCTTCTATGCGGAACATAATATCTTTATGATAGGTATAAGAACCGAGTATGCCGTACATCGCGCCCTTTTCCTCCATGACATCTGGCTCGTCATACGTAATATGAGATATCTCGCTGGCTAATTCCCACGCCTCGTCTTCTACTGCTTTTGCGGGACAATCAGCGACACAGGCAAATATAAAAAATATGGCACAAAATAAGCCTTTGCAGGTATTCATATCCCTTATCTCCTCTAAATAACTTCACACTTTGTGCAATGCACAAAATGTGAAGT
>CAYZNX010000019.1:0-7254 GCA_964479825.1 uncultured Planctomycetia bacterium
TTTGACTTTATGCCTGTTTAATATTTTGAATAGATCTCTGTAATCTGAGCTTATAGCCACGTATTCCTCTTATCTTATAAAATTCTTCGATTGCTTTCCACGTAGCAGCAAACCGAGCTCGAGCACCTTGTCTCTGCCAAAATCTAATATTAAAAGAATCCGCCTCTTTAGAACTTGCCGCTTTATTTTCCCAAATCCTTTTCATATGCCGTTATTATATCAGATAATGCCACTAAAACAAGTGAAAAAATAGCCGTGTGCGTATGCCTGGCTAAGCAATATATCTACATGCTTATATAACTTAGACCCCCGCCGCTATGGCTTTTACTGCTTTTGAATCCATGTTATGCACTGCCCCTAAATTGACTCCCTGATTATATATTTCTAATTCGTCAAATAAAACAGCACTGTCTGCTTTAGTTAAACCAAGCATCTGAGCTTCAGTAAGCCCAAGGGTATCCACGCCCTCTCCTGTCTTTGATACTTTTATATAAGCCACTTCTTCATAATCTTTAACCCCTTCATACTCCTTTTTATCCTTGGCTAGTATTACAACTGCAATATTAGAAGATTGGCTCTTTAACCATTCATCAAACCACGTCGACCCCTGTTTTATAACTATAGATGCGGCAATAACAATGATCTGACCTATGGAATCAACTTGCTGCCTCCTGGAAGATTCCATTGGCATAGCAGGTGCACTTTCCATCAAAGAGAGCTCCGGTTTTGTAGGAATCACTAAAACATCTTCATCAATATAATCCACACCCGAATCACGGGCAGCCTGCATGATCATATTAATAGGAAGGCGCAAGTTCTTTTCCGCTATCTTATCGTCTATGGGAACGTGTCTATTATTACGGTCTGCGGCCAGATATGTCTGTGATAACTTTCTACGGATTACGCTAATAAAACTCAGGCGTCCCTGTTTTATATATTCTCGCGCAAGGATATAATTATCAGGATTGTCCATACGTAGGCCTAATTGGATATCTTTGCCTGGTTCAAGACCAACCTTTCTTAATAGCTCAAAAACAAGTTCTAGATGTTTTAAGTCGCGCACATCTGTAAGCTCAAGAGCAAGTTCTGTGCCATTATCTTTAAGTTGCGCTCTAAGCTCTGCAATCACTTCTAACTCTAAGAGCAATAACTCTGTGTAATGTTCGTCTTTAAAAAATCTATACAAGCCGCCTAAGCCAAGTGGCGGGTTTTCCTCTCTTTGAGCGAATTCCTCACCGCTCTCTAATGCACGGTACTCTGAAGAATTCAAGTCGCTGGTTTGGTAAACTAACCTTTGACCTTTGGTGCGAGCTTCTTCAACTTTACTACTAATAGCTCTGCGGACAGCTTCTTTAAAAACTTCTTTTCCGCCATCTCTAATCAGCGCGAGAGGATGCATCTTGAGTTCTCGATAGACGTTACCTGCAGAAACAAACGTTGCATTCACTTGTTTAGGTTGCGCAGGCTTTTCAATAATCTCAATAATATCTTTCTCTTGCGGCATTGTTTTTACAAGTTCCAATTCTCCATCATAGATATGCCCGGTACTAAAGTCTATAGTTACTATTGCCCCGTCCCTGTTTGCCATATCTTCATAACCGCTTTCAATTGCTATGCGCGGCTTCACCACAGCCTTTCCTTGATAAAGTTCTATAATAGTTTGTATACCGGCAGTAGGACTATCCATAGGGATATGCGTCATATCCACTTGGCTTTTAACATTAGTGATGACTGCGCCTGCTCTGTCAAATGTCTCAAGTATAAGAAAACGCGCATAGCGTTCCCTGAATGCAACATCCTTCATTAAGCGTTGGCGCTCTGTCTCATCTTTAGGTAAACTCGCTTTAATCTCTGCGGCTATCTGTTTAAGTTGAGCATCAAAGGATTCGCGCTGGACACGTTCTAAGACCAACTGCATCGCTTTCCAGTCCACAGCCGGTAAATCCCTGCCTAAATCTAATGCAAAATTTGGATCAAGGACTAAGAAGTCGCCTAAATAAACTTTAGCCAAGTCGTTGAACTGCCTTACAGTTACTAAGCGCCGAGAAGCTGCGCCTTGGTTTTGTGAAGATTTAGCTCTAGCAATCTCCTGAGCAGTGTTTTTCGCAGTTTCTGGAATTACTGACAGATCCAATTCTGCCTCAGCGAGCATCTTCACTGTCTTTAGAAAACCGAGTATATCTAAACCAGTGGAATCAAGCATTGAAGCAATCTCTCTGGCCGCAACAGGGTCAGAATCTATAAGTTTGATAATTGCCTGCCCGCATAAGCCGCATGTAAAATCTACATTATATTTCTGGCGCATCGCTACCACAGTCTTGACAACATGGCGAAGGCTACCCACTACTGCAGGGTTAGCTTCACTAAAAAGTTCCTTAACGAATGGTTCTTCGCGGCCAGCCACGCGTGTCAATTGCGTAAGATCATTTGTCCCGAATGAAAAAAAGACATGTTTTCCAGTACGTTTGGCATACTCAGCCAATAGCGCCCCAAACTCATGAGCCTGAATTACATTAGGAGGAAGCTCTACCATCATGCCCACAGTATCTAAGGGCATATCAAGCTCTTCAAAGCGGCTTAAACCTTCCCGCAGCTCATCAGGTGTGCGGACAAAAGCGAAGAAAGCGCCAACATTAGTATAGCCAGCCTCGTAGGCACGGCGCAGCGCTTCCATTTCCATTCCCAGCGCTGTGCGGTTCTCTTCTTTTAAAAGCCAGCCGGTTCCCCGGTCGCCGATCATGCTGGCTTCTTCAATTAACCCAAATTCTTGACCTCCTGTAATTTTATTTAGCTCGTTCTGTTTAAAGTCGTTAAAGCGGTATAATACCTTCTGGTGCAGGCCATTGGCTGCTGCCATAGATGCAATGCCTCCATACATCTTCTGAATATAATATTCCTTAGCTGAGGGATATCCATGAATCTTGTCTTCGATGGCCTGGATAAGCTTAGGATTTCCTTTTAAAATTTCAACATCTCTGCGTTCTCGCTCAGTAAGCGTATAAGAAGTATCCCCTTCTAAAGCTTTCATATTATCATAGGCTTCGATTGCCCGTGGATGGATCCCTATGCTTACAAGAATAAATTCGGCACGTGCCAAGCTAATCCCATAATATGAGTCATACAGAGCAACTTTGGAAAACTCCCGCATCGTTTGGGGATTTGCCATAATTAGCCCAGGCTTAGTAAAACGCAACTTCGGCAGGCGGGTCACATCAATCTCCACCTCCTGTAATTCTAGAGGCAACTCTCCCTTCTTATACACTTTACCGGCATTAGCATCAACCGTGACAACATTGCCCGGTGTATTCATGTGCTCTAAAATTTGAGCATACCTGGATGGATCATCTCTCTTAACTTGCGCTAAATATTCACTAATGCCAACTACAGTGGCAATTTTAAGCTCACGGCTAACAATAGCAGCATGTGAAGTATCCCCTCCTTCATCTGCAACTACGCCGCCAGCAACTTTCATAGCAGGTTCATCCTGTGGAGTGGTAAATCCCGTGCGTAGTACAATTCTGCGAGATTGAGGGGCAAGTTCCACTGCTCTGTCTTGAGCTCTTTTTAATTGTTCTTCATATGGTTCTTTTGAATCTTTAACTAACAGCACAATTTCTCCTACTACTGCATTACGGCCTGGAACTCCTACGGCTAGCAACCCTCCTTGCTGTTCTGCTTCCGCGGCTGCTGCTTCATTTACTACAGTCTTACGCAACTGTAAGAGAGCCGGCTGATTGATTTCAATGTCTGTGGTTATAGCTCGAGACTGTACAAACGCCAAGGCTTTACCCCCTTCTTTAGCGCCCTCCATATCTCGGACACTGCCATAGAAATCAGTTGCTCTTTTGGCAGATAATGCAAGTTCTTTTACCTCTTCATCTGTCATAGAAAATACGCTTCTCATTTCAGCTGCAATAAATGTCTCCATCGTATTAATGCGTGGATCATCTAAACGCGCCTTTGCCAAATGCGCTAATCGTATAAACTGCAAATTGTTTAATGACATGCCGCTTAATTCTGCTGGGATCCTGTAATTATCGAGCGTATCATAGGCTAACGTTATTACACGTTCTAACTCTTGAACCATATGGTCTATATCTGCAGTAGAGATATGCAATCTTTGTAAAATCTCTTTGAATCGATCTTCACCGCTGAGTATATCGAGATTATCGCCGGCACGAAATGCCTTAACCAACTCTACCACCTTCATTGCTTCATCTTCTGTAAGTCCAATTTCTCCAAGCGCGCTATCTATGTAAGTAACCTGAAGCTTTTTTGTGCCGATGGTTTTTTCTAATATATTGACATGGACTTGTCCTTGCTTATCAGTAAAAATATGAATCAGCCATGTGTCTGGATTAACAATGCCTTGGACAACAGATTCTCCTAAACCATAGTTGGCATCTAAACGAAACACCCTGCCGTCTGTAGGATGAGTAAGATTCTCCTTTTGGAAACTCAAACCTGTCCATCCAGTCCTGTTATCTAAACTGAATATTGTGAAAGCTCGTTCGCTATGAATCATATGCTGGACCACCGCAGCTAAAGAGAGCCGCTTAGGATTTACATAAGGGTCATAGGCACGATCAAATTGTTCCAATAAGATAGGCATATTCTGTTCAATTGCACGGCGCAGGCGAACTCGTGAAGCATGCTGTTTAGTTCTGAGGCGTTCGCCTATATCTTGCGTCGCGGCATTCTGCAAAAGTTTCTGCTCTAACTCAGCCCGGCTCTTCTGGTCAATCGACACTAGAAAATCAATCAATCCTTGAGTATCACGATAACTTATGGCATTGGAATTGAATAAAGATGCGTAATCATCAATCACACGACTGAGCACATCTTCAGGCCTTACATTTAAATATGTTGTCTGTTGCCCTGCAGATGAACCTGAAGTTAATTCTGTGCCTAAGGTTCTTTTCATTTCATCACTAAGTTCGCGATCTTCGGCAGTAGCAGAACTGCGTACCGCTACACGAATTGCATCAGGTGAAATGCCTAATTTATCAGCTAATTCTCGGTGATATTGCCTGATCCCGTCTGCTAACTCAACTGGCAACGTGAAACTTTTAATCAGGGTTTGGATTTGCACTGCAGCTTGTTCTAACTCCACTGCATTGCTCACATCCACTCCCTGGAGGATACGCTGAATTTCTTCATGGGCTTTGTTTGCTATTAAGGTGTCTTGAAAAGCCTTGGCAGTAACCACAAATCCATAAGGTACGCGCACACCATTCTGCCAGAGTTCACCAAGGTTAGCGCCTTTGCCGCCAGCAATGGCTGTATCATGCCTATTTATCTCTTCCAACCAGACAAGATGTTTGTTGGCTAGCACAGCGGGCTGCGGCGGGCTGCGTTGCTCTATTCCCCCTATTTCTTTTGTCTTTTCTACTATTGCTCTATTTATTTCTGCAATTCTTTCTGGAGCAAGATTATCAAGGGACCCTCTATTTACAAGGGACCCTCTATTTAAGTCTAGTGTTATGTTTTCAGGCAATGCATTTATTTGTTCAAGCGTCAATTTTACTCTAACTATATATTTTCCATTTACTTGCTTTTGTTCAATTATGCCAAGTCTTTTAAAATCAGCTATTTCACGGTCAGCAGTTCTCACTGACCAACCGATCTCTTCCCCCATTTGACCAGCTGCTTCTCTAATCTTAATAAAAGTACTTCTCTTCATTAATCCGTTTTGTATATAATCGTTATATTCTTCTCTGGTGATAATTTTTTCTTTTAGGAATTTTTCGATATCAGCAAGGCTCTCTAACGCTTTCAAAACTGAACCTTTTTCTGGGCCACGAGTTACTTCGTCAACCATTATCTCAGTTTGCGCTCTTGCTATCTCTCTCCCTACTTTAGTACCTATCGCAACTACTGTCTCACCTTCAGCCCTAAAATCAGTTGCTTTTGCAAGTTCTGCGCCTTCAGTAGTAATCCAGAGATATCTTGCCTCGCCTTCTTGAGGCAATATCCTCATTATTAAGCCTTTGTCAGTTTGTTTTATCTCAATGCCGACTATTGTCTCTGCTTTGAGTTGCCAGATTTTGGCTCTTTTGTGTAATGCAAGGATAGGTGCTATTCTTTCTAATATATTTTCAGGGGTTAATTCTTCTACTGGAACATTCCATATTTCTGCAAGGACAGGAGCTACATCTTGCCTTAAGCCTTCATACATATCTGTATCAAAGGGTGATGCTATCCTTAAACTCGTAGAAAGTCTATTAACTATCTCAGGTAGGTCTAATTGATTTATAAGCTCTGTTATAGGTCTTCTCCTTCCTGAAAGTAAGAAATGATAATTCTCTTCATCTATATCTGTCTTAGAGTAGGGTGAGATGACTATGTAGGAATAGTTCTTTTCTCTCAGTAGGGTCGTTATACCTTTTGTGTGGAAGCCGCCTGCTATGAGCGCGGCTACGGTTACTTTGTTGTTTTGGATTCCCGCTTTCGCGGGAATGACATGAGAAGAATCGGGAATGACAGATGCGTTTCGTTTCTCTATCTCAGAGAGTGCGTTCTCGACCATTGCAAGGTCTCTTGCCTTGACAATCTTGTAGAATTCTTCGAGTATTGGGAGTTTTTTGTCTATGAGGTCGGGATTGTAGTCAATATAGGTTTTTTGGTTTTTGGTCTTCGGTCTTTGGTCTACGGTCTTTATCGCAGACTTAAACCATGCTACCTTATGTTCATCTTTATTATTTAGGTAATAGCCTAATTCTTCATTTGATACCTTCAGGTTGAAGAATGATTCTAGGAAGTTTATGTTATGCAGGGCTGTTACAAGGGTCTTTTCTTTGTCATTACTTGCGATGTGTAACTTTACTTCATACGTTAGCTCTCCTAATTCATTGAAGAGCTTTACCTGGTCTAAGGAATTGACCTTGGTAAGGTAGGTGATGTAGTCGTTGAGGTGAGGATATCCAGCCATGTCATTACTTGCAATGGCGCCTTCCTTTAAGTGTTTTAAGGCAAGGTCTTTTAAGTAGCTGTAAAAAGAAAAGGGCGAGATTTTCTGATTTCTGAAAAGCTCCAGCTTTGCCATCAGCCCATCCTTATCTTCCTTCATCCCCTTATTAGAAATGGCCACCTGTAGATTTACAATGAGTTTCTGGGATTCATCCTGAATCTTCGGTAAATTTATGGCCTTTTCCTGGTCTATGATCTCGGCAAGCATCCTTATGTTGGCATATTTTTGCGTAGGGATACTAAACCTCTCAATGTAGCCTGCAAGAAAGGTCAGGTAGGGTCCTA
>CAYZNX010000019.1:7354-9971 GCA_964479825.1 uncultured Planctomycetia bacterium
CAGGGCCTTTTTGGCCTGAGAGATAAAGACCTGGCTCTGGGGAGCGAATTGCATTATTTTATTAAAGTCTATTATGTTCTGGAAGTATAGGTCTCTATCCTCTATGCCCCAGATAGGTAAGTCAGGGTATTTAGTGATGGAGAGATATTCCTCTCCAGTGAGTTCGCCTGAATCTACAAAAAGCTTAGCTACTTTTTCTCGGACAGAGTAATCAGGGAAGCTCGAGACGCTGGATGTATCAACAATGCCATCTGCGCCTTCTGAACAAACTAAGCCCAGTTTATAGTCTTTAATCAGGATTTCGAGTATCCTGGCTAAATTAAGCTCGGCTTCTGGATTTGTATGAAGATCCTGGATATGGACAATGAGAGGTCTCTGGTCTTCGGTCTTCGGTCTCTGGTCTTCATACACTTCTATAATCCTGCCTATCTCCGATGGGATATGTATCTGGGAAGGGTCTTCCAGGTGAGCCTGTATGGCCTTTCTGGCCTGAAGTTTTCGGCTCTCTTTGCCTGCATCATAGTCTTTATTCTTTAAAAAATCTCTTTTTTTGCTGAGAAATTCCTCTTGTTGGGCGCTGAGCCTCTTGTGGTCTACTGCCTTGTCCTTGAAAAAAGAGCGATGCGACGGAGCCGCGTAAGAATTACTGCATACGAATGCTATAAGCGTTACAATGGAAATAATTTTCTTGGTTCTGCGCATATCCTCTCCTAAAGTTAACTTTAATATTTTATAATACATTTATAAAGTATAATACCACGAAACCGTTTTCTTGTCAATAAAAATCTGCCCTTCGGGCAGAGACTTTTATCTGGCAGATTTTTATTGATCCTGAGGCCGATAGGCCGAAGGATCTTTATTAGCACAACAGCATATTTTGAGCTCAAAAGGGTTGATATAATTTCCTATGTGGAAATAAATAAGGCAGGAATTCTACTAAGGTCTTTTGTTGTAACTTCAATAATTCCACCCGTCGCCCTATTCTTTATCTCGAGGGTTCCTTTTTTAAGGCCTTTCTCGCCGATTACTATTGAATATGGTATCCCTATGAGTTCAGCATCATTAAACTTAACGCCTGCGCTTTCATTCCTGTCATCTAATAAAACCTCTATGCCTCTATTCTTTAAATCTTCGTAAATCTCAACCGCTATCTGCCGTATGTTGTCATTCTCATAATTTATTGGTAATATTATCACCTGGAAAGGGGCAATGGACAGCGGCCAGGCTATGCCTTTTTTGTCATTATTAAGCTCAACTGCAGCTGCTATAATCCTATTCACTCCAATGCCATAACACCCCATTACTAATGGCCTGAGCGCTCCATCCTCATCTAAAAACTCTGCCCTCATTGGCCTTGAGTACTTCAATCCTAATTTAAAGACATGGCCCATTTCAATGGCGTGTTCTATCTTTATTTTACTGCCGCAGCTGGCGCAATTATCACTCTCGGTAATCATCCTTAAATCAGCCCATTCTCTAACCTCAAAATCCCTGCCAAGATTCACATTTATAAGATGCCTGTCCTTTTTATTGGCTCCAGTAATAAAGTTACTCATACCTTTAACAGCATTATCAGCAAGTATCCTCACGTCCTTAATACCAAGTGGGCCTGAGAAACCCATTGGCCCGCCAGTCACATCTCTTATGATATCTTCCGATGCCATCTCAAGATGACTGCATTTCAAATACCTCCTGATCTTTG
Organism: uncultured Planctomycetia bacterium; assembly: GCA_964479825.1. Lineage (GTDB taxonomy): Bacteria > Omnitrophota > Gorgyraeia > Gorgyraeales > Gorgyraeaceae > CAYZNX01. The sequence goes on from CAYZNX010000019.1 coordinate 9,057, forward strand.
CCTCATTGGCTTCGTGGTCGCCTCTTATGAGAATTGCTACTGGTTTTTCATCCGTAATATATATAAGGGTCTTCACCATCTCGTCAGGCCTTGCCTTTAAAAGAGCGCCTACCTTTTCAATGGTAGTCACTCCTGGCGTATCTACTTCTTTCAATTTTTCCTTCCCTTGAGCCTTCAGCCTTGAGCCTTCAGCCTTACACTCCGCCACTGCCAAACTCGCTCCGTATCCACACGATGGACAATACGCCAGCATATCCTCGCCGCTCTCCGCGAGCACCATAAATTCATGCGATACATCACCACCCATCACGCCAGGGTCTGCCTCAACCACAAGGGTATTCAATCCGCATCTTTTGAAGATTGCCTCATATGCCTCATACATCTTTTTATAACTCAGGTCCAACCCGGCCTCGTCTCTGTCAAAACTATAAGCGTCCTTCATTATAAATTCGCGGCTGCGAATTACTCCGAACCGGGGCCTAACCTCATCTCTGAATTTTGTCTGGATCTGGTACAGGATTACAGGGAGCTGGCGATATGAACGGATATGATTCCTGGCGAGGTCCGTAATAACTTCTTCGTGGGTTGGTCCGAAAACCATGACGCGATTATGCCTGTCTTTGAACTTGATAAGGTCTTCTCCTAAGCCTTTGTACCTTGCTGATTCATACCATAATTCTACTGGCTGAAGGGACGGCAAAAAGAGTTCAAGCGCGCCTTTCTTATCCATCTCTTCACGTATAATTCCCTCTACCTTTTTTAACACCCTTAGCCCAAGAGGAAGATATGTATAAACGCCTGAAGCAAGTTTTCTTATGAGGCCTGCGCGGAGCATAAGGCGATGGCTTACTGTCTCTGCCTCAGCAGGGACTTCTTTTAAGGTTGGAATGAAATATTTTGTCCAGCGCATTTTAT
>CAYZNX010000019.1:10071-13338 GCA_964479825.1 uncultured Planctomycetia bacterium
GCCTCCCCAGGGCCATTGACTTCGCAGCCCATAACAGCGATCTTTAACATTCGTCTTGAGCCTTGAGCCTTGAGCCTTGAGCTCAACTCAGCTACCATGTCCTGCAAATCCACCTGACAACGACCGCAGGTTGGACACGATATTATCTCTGCCCCAAACCGTCTCAGACCCAGGGCCTGCAATATGTTCTTAGCTGCAACCACCTCTTCGCACGGATGGCCTGTCAACGAAACCCTGACTGTATCGCCTATACCCTCTAATAGTAATGCCCCTATTCCTAAAGAGGACTTGACAAGGCCTGTTGACAAGGGCCCTGCTGCTGTAACTCCAAGATGCAGCGGATATCTTGACTTCCCGGAAAATATCCTGTTTGCCTCAATTGTAGTTAAAACATCAGATGCCTTTAGCGAAACTATTATATCGTAAAACTTGGCTCTTTCCAAGATTCTTATATAGTCCAGCGCTGCCTTTACCAAATCATTTACCTTCAGCCTTGAGCCTTGAGCCTTCAGCTTGACACTTCCCGAATTCACGCCCACTCTAATCGGCACCTCCCTCTTCTTAGCAAGTCTCGCTATTTCTACTACATGTTTTTCCTTATAAATATTCCCTGGATTCAGCCGTATCTTATCTACGCCGTTCTCAATCGCCTCTATTGCAAGCCTATAGTCAAAGTGAATATCTGCAACAAGCGGTATATTTATCCTCTTCCTAATCTGGCCTATAGCGCCTACTGTCTCAAAATCCTTTACTGCCACCCTGACCAACTCGCAACCAGTGGCCTCCAACTCCTTAATCTGCGCTACGGTAGCATTGATATCCCTTGTATCGGTCTTTGCCATGGATTGGATAGAAACCGGTGCCCCTCCGCCAATCTTAATTTTCCCAACCTTAATCTGCCTAGTCATATTAAAAAATTATCCACATTTCCAAAAAATAACTTCACACTTTAAGCAATGCACAAAGTGTGAAGTTATTTTTGCCATAGGTTAGTAATTTTCTCAAATATGCCAAAACGTATGAAATCGTTATAAAAAACAAACACCATAAGGCATATCAATAAAACCAGACCTGCCTGCGCAATATGCTCCTGGACCCTATAAGACAATGGCCTCCTTCGTATCTTTTCTATTGCTAGAAATAAAAGGTGCCCGCCGTCCAGAACAGGCACTGGAAGAAGATTGAATATAGCTAAAGAGGCGCTTAATATCCCCATAAAATGCAACAAATACACAAATCCTAACCTTGCTGCATGGCCAGTTATATAAAATATGCCGATCGGCCCTGTGATCGACTCCTTAAAGGGAACAGCACCTGTAATACTTGCCCACAATGCCCTATAAGTAATATATGTAAGACCGAGGAGTTTCTTACCGCCCATGTAAACAGATTCCAAAATCCCGTATTTGACATAACTTATTTCATCTGAAGGCACAATGCCTATAAGGCCAACTCTTTTCTTTGAGCCAAATATTGTATTAAGCTCTTCGGATTTAGGAAATACCTTTAAAACTATTAGCTCCCCTTCTCGTTCTATAAGAAGTCCCAACTCAGCATCTTTATTTGTATGGATAATGCGCGTAACATCTTCCCAATTATTAACATCTTTTCCATCTATCTTTAAAATCCTATCGCCTCTCTTTATGCCTGCTGCCTCTCCAGGATAATCCGGCAATACCCTGCCTACCTCTGTTGTCAATGTTGGGTATCCAACAGCAAAGATAAATGAAAAAATAAGAAATGCCAGCAGGTAATTCAGCAGCGGCCCTGCAAATATTATCCTTGACCGTTCACCGACTGTCCTGGATAGATATTCCCATCTCTCGCCTTTTATTGGTTCTTCCTGTGTTTCGCCTGCAAGCTTTACATAGCCCCCTAAAGGCACAAGGGATATAAGATATCGCGTCCGGCCTTTTGTAATGCCGAATATCTCTGGCCCGAAGCCGATGGAAAATTTTTCAACAGCCACGCCTGTCTTTTTGGCAACAATAAAGTGCCCGAATTCGTGCACGATAACTAAAACACTCAATACAATGATAAAACTAATTGCCGACAGCACTTAAGATCTCCCTCGTTTTCCTCCTGGCCCAATTGTCAACCTCTAAGATATCAAGTAATTCTGGATTCTTTATGCCTCTATGCATTCCAAGCACTTTTTCAATGAGTTTAGGTATATCCGTAAACCTTATCCGCCTCTCTAAAAATTCCTCAACCGCTATCTCATTTGATGCATTTAAAACACATGGGTATGTTCCTTCTAATCTTGCTGCCTCATAAGCAAGCCCAAGGCAGGGAAATTTTTTTAAATCAGGGGGATAAAAATGCAGCGGCTTTAATTTTAAAAATGAAATCCCTTTTGCAGGCGAGGCCTTCCTTAATGGATACGTAAGGGCATATTGTATCGGCATCCTCATATCACATCTCCCCATCTGTGCCAATATAGAGCCATCTATGAACTCTACCATAGAATGAACAACGGCCTCTGGATGAATTAAAATTTGTATCTTACTTATATCAAGACTAAAAAGGTGATGCGCCTCCATCACCTCGAGTCCTTTATTCATCATGGTCGCTGAATCTACAGAAATCTTTTTCCCCATCTTCCATTTTGGATGATTAACTGCTTGCCGTGGAGAGATATCCTTAAAAAATTTTTTTGGCATATCTAGCAGTGGACCGCCTGAACCAGTAAGGTAAATCTTTTTTATCTCTGAGAGATCCCTTGAGTCTATACATTGAAACATGGCGCTGTGTTCACTATCAACAGGCAATATCTTTACGCCTCTTCTTCTTGCTTTTTTCATAATAATATCGCCTGCCATAACAAGCGCCTCTTTATTTGCAAGGGCAAGTCTCTTTACATTATCAAGCGCACTTAAAATTGGCAAAAGAGCGGCTGAGCCTGCTATGCCAACAACGAGCGTATCTATTGCTACGGCCTTTAACATGTCACACAATCCCTCTTCTCCTCTGTAGAGCCTCGCCTCTCCTTTAAATATCTTGCTAAATTCCTGTGCCTTGTCTGTATCTACCACACATACAGCCTCTGGCCGGAATCTCTTCGCCTGTTCCAACAATAATCCTATATTGGAATACGTAGAAAGAGAGCCAACGGTGAATCTATCCGGAAACCTATAAATAACATCCAGAGAGCTCGTGCCTATTGACCCTGTTGAGCCTATAACTCCTATCCTCTGCATGGCCTCCTTACGAGTTAACCACAGAGAACACAGAGAATTTATTGGGTTTTTCTTTAAAAACTCTTTC
>CAYZNX010000020.1:0-13226 GCA_964479825.1 uncultured Planctomycetia bacterium
GTTATTTAAGAAGAGGACACAGAGAAAGAGTTTTTAAAGAAAAACCCAATAAATTCTCTGTGTTCTCTGTGGTTAACTTGAAATACACCTTCCTTTGCAAGAAATCCTTCCCAGTTTTGAACATAGATATATTATATAGAATTTTTTAGTGTAATTAGAACGCTTTTGTGTTATTTTGTTGTGTGAGATAGGGTTACCAGGATAAGGAGGGACCATGAAGGCTTTTTATTTTGCAGTGTTAACTGCTGTTGTATGGGGGGCCGTGCCGGTACTGGAAAAGTTAGGGCTTACTAAGATAGCGCCTCTATCTGGACTTCTTATACGCTCTTCAGGCGTGTTGATAGGGGCATTGTCCATAGCTATTTTAAATAATCAGGCATTCAGGGTTGCCTTAAAGGCAGAGCCGCACACGATAATTTTTCTTGCGCTCGGAGGACTTATGGCCAGCATCCTGGGGCAAATATTTTTTTATAATGCCCTTAAGTCAGGAGAGGCGTCAAAGGTTGTTCCTATCGCTGGCATATACCCTTTAATCTCATTTATAATAGGGATTATTTTTTTAGGAGAAGGCATTACAGCTGCAAAGACAGCCGGTGTCATATTTGTATTAATGGGTTTGTTTTTATTGAGATAGAGGCCTTATATTTGCCTATCTTTTGATATTATGGTAGACTTTTTCTTTGTAAACCATGAATAGCGTCAGGGTTACAATAGCACAGATTAATACGATAGTTGGAGATTTAGCTGGAAACACAGAGAAGATATTGTTATGTATGGACCAGGCAAAGAAGAGTGTTTCAGACATTATAGTATTTCCAGAGCTTACCATTACAGGTTACCCGCCCGAAGACCTGCTTTTAAAACCTCATTTTATACGGGAGAATTTGAGATATTTAAAGATAATTACGAAGGAAGCAAGGGATTTAATTGTAATAGTCGGATTTGTAAATACCCTCCGCGGTTTTTGTTATAATAGCGCGGCTGTGTTGGTAAATAGAAAAAAATCGTTTGTGTATAACAAGATGCATCTGCCAAATTATGGGGTTTTCGATGAAAAAAGATATTTTAAGGCAGGTTCAGGAAATGCCATATTGAAGACCAAGGATTTTTCTTTTGTTATTAATATATGCGAGGATATATGGGTTCGGGATAATGCCATTGAAAGACAAATCCTGGGCCAGGCACATTTTCTTATTAATCTATCTGCCTCGCCTTATCACCTTCATAAGGTTGATGAAAGAAGGCAGGCATTGGTAAGGAAGATTGCTATATTAAAGATGCCTGTTGTCTATTGTAATCTTATAGGCGGACAAGATGAGTTGGTATTTGACGGAAACAGTATTGTATTAGATAAGGATGGTAAACCTCTTGCGGCGGCAATGCCATTTGAGGAATGCCTTTTGAGCGTCGATCTGCCTATTGACTCAAAAAAAATCATTAAGAAAAGATTAGGATTAGCAAAGGTTATAAGCATAGAGTATAGAGCAAGGAAAAAGGTAGACCTGCCTAAGAAGAAGCTGCCTACAGAGATGAATAAGATTGAGGAGGTTTATAGGGCCCTTCTTCTGGGTGTTCAGGACTATGTCAGAAAAAATAATTTTAGAAAAGTTACATTTGGCCTTTCAGGCGGTATAGACTCTGCGCTTGTGGCTTGCATTGCTGCAGATGCCCTTGGCCACGCCAATGTATTGGCTATCTCTATGCCTTCGAGGTATTCCTCTAAGGATACCCAAGAAGATGCAGTGAAGATCTGTAAAAATATAGGCATAAGGTTTACGAGGATACCAATAGATAATATCTTTGATACATACATTAATACTTTAAATACCCACTTTGCTGGTATGGATGCCGATATCACGGAAGAAAATATACAGGCAAGGATAAGGGGTAATATACTTATGGCTTTCTCAAATAAATTAGGTTACCTTGTTCTGAATACCGGGAACAAAAGCGAGACAAGCGTAGGATACTGCACCCTTTATGGAGATATGGCAGGAGGATTTTCAGTTATTAAGGATGTCCCAAAAAACCTTGTCTATAGATTAGCCAGGCATGTAAACGAGGGGGGAAATAAAAATATCATACCTGAAAGTGTCTTTAATAGACCGCCTTCAGCGGAATTAAGGCCAGACCAAAAGGACCAGGACACATTGCCTCCATACCCGCTTTTAGATAATATTATTGATTTATATATTGAAAAGGATAAGTCACTTGGCGAGATAGTAAATAAAATAGGAAATAAAGATTCAGTTAAGAGGGTCCTGAATATGATTGATATAAATGAGTATAAAAGGCGTCAGGCCCCCCCTGGTATAAAGATTACGCCCAAGGCCTTCGGAAAGGACAGGCGGATGCCTATTACGAACAGATTCATGGAGGCGAGATATGAAAAAGATGACGGGTGACGAGATATTTATAAATGTAGTAGCCAGGGTCAACACATACTTGATTATAATAGGCATTTTTTTTCTTATCTATTTTTCTCTTAAGACCAAGGTCGATATATTTTTATTTCTCTTTTCGATCTTTAATATGCTTTTTGCCCTGCTTTCGTATAAGCATCTTATGATAACCAATAGGCTTCTGATTGAGCTACAGCGAGCTAAGGCCGCCCTCCATGATGTTTCAAAAGAGACTCGTGAGATGCATCTGGATTAAATGTTTAAAAGAGTTTTGTTTTTACTTATTGTATTAAATCTAATATTATTAACCCGGGCCTCACAGGCTGCGCCGGCATATGGGACGCATATGCCAAAGAGACATCATTGGACGTGGGGACTTGAGGGAAATATTATTTTAGACAGAGATCTGGATAATGACGAAGGCGGGACAAGCGGAAAGAGATATTTTTTAACCGGCTCTTATGGGATTTTTCCATGGTTTTCGTTTGACGGAAAGATAGGTATTGGGGGTGTAGACTGGGACAGGGCCAGTGGCAGTGATAATTTAAGCTATAGCGCCAATTTTGCAGGCGGATACGGTTTTAGAATAAAGGGATTCGAGAATAAGGATTGGGGCATTAAGGCAGTGGCAGGTTTTCAGCATATCAGCGTTCATCCTGATCCAAAGAATCAGGATGGAGATAAAAACGAGGCAATAATAGACGACTGGCAGGGTTCTGTGATCATTTCAAAGGATGCAGAGGTCTTTGTCCCGTATCTGGGGGCGCGGTATGGGACACTTGATTTTATAAAATGGATTAACGAGAAAGACAGAAAGCGCATAAAATCAGAAAAGAATTTTGGCATTATTATAGGCATGGACTTCTGGTTAAATGAGAGAACGAAGCTGAATTTAGAAGGGGCATTTTTAGATGGAGAAGAGATAGCAATCGGCGCCAGTCATGATTTTTGACATCCATCCTGTGCCTTAATTTCACATTTTAAGCAATGCTTATTTTGTGAAGTTAACTCACCCATTACTGTTTAATTAATATAGTATTAAAGGCATTCTTTAGATAATATATGTCGGTCTTTTTTTTGAAAAACTCCTTTATAAATAGATGGGCATCATCTATATCTTTAAAAAATAAAAAAGGAAGGGATTTGTTTTTATATAAATAAGCCCTTTCTGATATAAACCCGAGCCTGGCCTTTAACATAGCCTTGCTGACCATATACGCCCGATGTTCTCCTGCCAGACAGCCTCTTTTTTTAATGCGCTCAATAGTATTTTTTGGATCTTTCATGCTAAGCATTATTTCCATAAAACGTTTTTCTACCAACCCTTTTCCAAATCCTTCCTTCAACCCGGCCTTTACAAGGATGAGGGCCTTATTCTTTAATATGCAATTCGGTGTGTTTGCTACATAGTTAAATGCCCGTGAGGCCTGGTATATATTGATAGCCTTTTCCTCAGGGATGCCGCATATTACAACATCAAAAAGCCTATCTATCCTTTTCTCAAATATCTTCTTTGAATAGCAGATTGCGTTTTTAAAAGATATATCAGGGTCTCCATGAAAGACCTTTCTTATATTTCCTCTTGCATCGTTTACTACATTAACCGAATGTTTTATAGGAAATAAAGCGCTGAGTTCATGTATGAAATCACTGAAGGGGTTATGGTTTATTGAACATATTCGCGTGCCGGGATGGTCCAGGAATCTTGGATGATGGGTGGCGTTGATTGTCTTTTCTCCTGCAAGCCCTATTGCAAGCACCTTTGTCCCGCCGCTATAACCTGCATAGAGGTGCGGCTCCACAACGCCTATGGTTATTATTGCATCAGCGTGCTTTATTTTTTTATTGAGATATATTGGGATGCCATTTTTTGTCTTTCCGAAATATGTTACAGATTTTTTTCTGTAGTTATGGACAGATACCTTTATGTTACCCGTGATATTTCCTATGTTATCCCTTATCTCTTTTTTTGTAGGGGTCCCATGAAGGCCAGTGGCTATTATTATTTCTACGTCAGATAGCGGGTATAATTTTTTAATCAGGCCTGGAAGTATCTTTTTAAGATGTGCCTCCCGCGTAAAATCAGGAACAGCAATAATAGTTTTCATGGTAATTACCAAGCTACCTTAGGAGCTCTTTTGGAAATATATTATCAAGCCCGAGTATACATGCCGGGTCCAGGGATTTTTTGAGCATGGCCATCTGCTCAATATTTTTCCTGCCATACATGGCCTCCAGATAAGCGTGCTTTAGTTTTCCTATGCCATGCTCGGCTGAGACAGTTCCTCCGAGACACACAGCCTTTTTAACAAATTCCATGTAAATATTTTTACTTTTCGTGAATTCTTTCTCTGTCTTTGGAAGCATATTAACATGAAGATGGCTCTCGCCTATGTGCCCGAATATCACATACTCAATCTCGGAAAAAGATAGTTTATACTTATAAAATTCAAGCATCTCGCCAAATGCCTTCTCCGGCACTGCTATATCGGTTCCAACCTTTGGGAGCCTATTTCTTTTTACTATCTCATTTATCATCTCAGGCAGTGCATGCCTGAATTCTCTCAATTTCTCTATTTCTTTGTCTGAATCGGCAAACCAGGATTCTTCTATAAATGCATTGTGTTTTTCAAGTAGGCTTATCCATGAGTCTACAATAGAGTTTTCCTCTTCTTTTTTATGGTCCTGCATAAGGTATATCATGGATTTAGCCTTGCCAGGAATATTTGAGTATTTGTCGCGCAGGAGATCAAGAGAATTATTATCCATATATTCGATTGAAAGGGCGTGCCGATCTTTTATATCCCTTGCAAAACTAAGGGCCTCTTTTTCTCCTGGGAAAAAACTGAAAAAGCTCATCATCCCTTCAGGCCTTTTAGCGACTGTTATATCTGCTTCGGTAATGAGGCCAAGCGTGCCTTCGCTTCCTATGAATAGGTCTATGATGTCCATATCGTCCTTTACATAATAGCCAGCCGCATTTTTTATATCCGGCATCACATATTGCGGCAGATTTATTTTAATTTCTCTATTTTTTATTTTTAAAGAAAACATGCCTCCTCTATTTATAGTATATTCACCGCGTTTTATATCCAATATATCTCCGGTTGAAAGCGCAGCCCTTAGTCTCCTTATATACTTTCGAGTCGGCCCATACCTGAAGCCTTTTGCCCCTGATGCATTTGTTGAGATCGTCCCGCCTATGAAAGAATGAGGCTCTGTAGGGTCAGGGGGGTAATGTAGGCCTCTTTTTAAAAGTTCTCTTTGCAGTTCAGATAATCTTACTCCAGGTTGCACTGTTGCAAAGAGGTTATTTTCATCAATATCAATGATCTTATTTAGATAATCTGTTGCGAGCACCCTGCCTCCGAATGCTACCCTTGCGCCTGTAACCCCTGTCCCTCCCCCTGATATTGTAATTGGCTTTTTTTTGTCTGCTGCATCCTGTAATATCGTTATGGCATCGGCTTCGTTTTCCGGGAATACTACATCCTCTGCGTATCCGCCCAGAAGGCCGGACTCGTCTTCAAAATAATTCTTGATAATGTCCCTATCAGTCTTTATAATCATATCTATAATCTAACATAATTAACTAGTAATGTAAACCCCGTTAGAAAAAAGGACAGGGCTTTTACCCCGTCCTTCCTAACGGGGTAAACAGGGTATGAAGGGTTTAATTAATAAGACATTTATTGATGAGGTAAGGATCTGGAGTGATTTGGAAAGCCCGGATACAGACCCTTCTTATATAAGAGATCTTTTCAGTAAGGCAATGGAGCTCAAGGGGCTTACCCCGCGAGAAGCAGCTTCGCTTCTTAATATAGAAAACCCACCTCTTTTAGAAAATTTATTTCATACAGCAAGATATGTAAAGGAGAGGGTATATGGGAATCGTATTGTGCTTTTTGCGCCTTTATATGTTACTAATGAATGCGATAATAACTGCCTGTATTGTGGTTTTAGAAGAGATAACGAGGCCCTGCGCCGTAAGACCCTCACGATCGGAGAAATAAAAGATGAGATAAAGGCCTTATTGGATAATGGACACAAGAGGATTCTCTTGGTAGCTGGCGATACTAAGATAGTTTCTATGAAATATTTACGCGATGCCATAAAGGCTATCTATGAGACGAGAATAGACGGTGACAATATCCGCAGGGTCCATGTGAATATAGCGCCTCTTTCAATAGAGGGCTTTGAAGAATTAAAGGCTATGGATATAGGTGTCTATCAGATCTTTCAGGAGACATATTCAAGAGAGATATACAGCCTGATGCATCCTGACGGTTCAAAAGAGGATTATGAGTGGAGGCTTTACGCCATGGACCGTGCATATAAAGGAGGCCTTAAGGATATAGGCATTGGCGTTCTTTTTGGCCTGTCTAATTTTAAGTTTGAGGTCCTGGCCCTTTTGTATCATAGCCTATATCTGGAAGAGAATTTTGGTTCAGGGCCTCACACGATTTCTGTGCCGCGCATTGAACCTGCATTAAATGTGCCATTGTCGTTTGCCCCTCCCTGGCCAGTATCTGACTCTGAATTTAAAAAGATAGTGAGTGTATTGAGGCTGGCCATCCCCTACACAGGGATTATTGTTACTACACGGGAAACCAGAGAATTGAGGAATGAACTTTTGCATCTTGGCGTGTCTCAGATAAGCGCAGGTTCAAGGGCCTCTCCAGGCGCTTATAAAAATAGTCTTTCTTCTTGCGAAGAGTCACAGCAGTTTTCCTTGAGAGATGCAAGGGGCACGGAGGATGTCGTGAGAGAACTGTTGGATATGGGATTTCTTCCAAGTTTTTGCACTGCATGTTATCGCTCTGGCAGGACAGGAAAGGACTTTATGAGATATTCAAAGGCTGCAGATATCCATAATTTTTGTTCGCCCAATGCATTATTTTCGCTGAAGGAGTATTTAATAAAACACCCTGGAGAATATACCAGGAGAATGGGAGAAGAGTTTATTCAGAAGGAATTGTTGAATATAAGCGATGGGAAGAGGAGAGAAGGCGTAAGAGAGGATTTAAGGAAGATAGAGGCAGGCAGGGTTGATTTGTACATATGATAAAACCGAATCCCTTTACACCGCAGTCAGGCTGGGAGCCGAAGATATTTGGAGGCAGAGAAGAGGATCTGTCTGTCTTTAGATCGAATCTGGAAGGTTCATTATATAGTAGGCCTAGCCACTTGGTAGTGCTCGGCGAATGGGGTATAGGAAAGACATCTATCTTAAAACAATTTAAAAGGATAGTCCAGGAGGCCGGATACCCTGCCTCTTTCTGTTCCATATCCAGATTTACAAAAAAAGATAAACCCTTGGATGCTATTTATCTTATTGCTGAGGAGATGCTCATGGGTTTTCCGAGAATAGGTGCAGATTTAGAGGGCTTTTTATCAGTCTTCTCCAGGAAGAAGGCATCCCTTCAATCACAGACTCAATTCACAAGGTTTCTCTTAAATCTTTGGGAGGCATTGGATACAAGGCTGGCAGTTGTTTTATTAGATGATTTACAGAATATATTGCCCATCTCGACCGCAATAGATATCCTTAGAGCGGTTCTGAGCAAGGATGAGGTCATCCATAATACAAGATTCTTATTTATTCTTTCATCTACGCCAGCCGGCTGGTCGGGCTTTATAGATAAACATGACCCTGTTGGAAGATTTTTTAGAAAGAGACTGAATGTCAAAAATCTAAATAAGCAGGATGTTATAGATACAGTAGATAGGACGCTTGAAGATACATGCGTTACATTTGACATGGATATTAAAGAGAAGATATTTGAGTACACCGATGGCCATCCATACGAGGTCCAGCTGCTGTCAAGCCATCTGTATAATGGCCAGATAGAAGGCATGGTAACTAATGATGTCTGGGATAATGCGCTTAATAATACCTTGAAGGAGCTGGGCAGGGATTATTTTATCAGTTTGCTTGCCAGGGCAAGCGATAGGGAAAGAGACCTACTGAAGATAATAGCTGATGAGAGGCGCCCGCTTTCAATAAGCGAGTTCAGAACCATGATGATAGTCGGGAAATTTGCCAAGAAATTTCCGATTGCCAATATTAAAAATTTCCTTTACAGGCTGGAAGATAAGGGCATCGTTAAAAGAAATACGGACGGTAGCTTTGATGTCCCTGATCGGATGTTTCGAGAATTTGTTTTAAAATTTGGTTGACAAGCGAATCTGTATTTCGTATTCTGTATTTTGTTGTCTATGTTCCAGTATAGGAAAGCATATAGCACCCTTTCGGGTGCTGTCCTAATTTCACATTTTCTGCAATGCTTATTTTGTGAAGTTAAGCTATAATAAAAAAGGAGGAGAGGTTAATGAAGGTCAAGATAGATCCAGAATTATGCGTCGGCTGTTCCCTGTGCGTAAATACCTGTCCGGATGTCTTTGAGATGAAGGAAGACAAGGCAATTGTGAAGACAGAGGTCGTTTCCTCTGAGAACGAAGAATGCGCCAGGCAATCAAAGGATGAATGTCCAGTTGAGGCAATAATTATAGAGTGAAGATACGAATGACCACAGATATAAGAAGCGGAGCACCTCGCAGTATAGGAATTTATATCTGTGGTTACACAGGTATTACTTCTTAGATAAAACTTTTTTAAAGCAGAACAGAGTAAGGGTTATAATACTTATCCATGATGCTAAAAGGATTATCCAGCCAAATACATTCATTTCTTAGCCCTATTTATAGATCTTTTTTTCCACGCGACCTTTACCATAATTGACAGGATTAATAATATTGATAAGAGCATAAGTCTTATGCCCAGTACATATGGCCTGTCAACCTGGCTTATTTCCTTCATCAGGACAACAGGCATACCCTGCTGTATAAACCAGAATATAAGAATAAAAAAAAGGAATAGAGGCGTTATATATTTTATTATGAATTTATAAAACATTGGAATTTCCAAGTCTGCGCCGTGATGGATTTCTTCCCAGGCCTTTTCGATCCCGAATACCCAGCCAAAAAGTATAGTTTCTACTGTAGCAAACAATACCAGACAGAATGTCCCGCCCCAGAAGTCAAGCTCTTCTACTGCGCCATGCCTTAAGAGGAATATGGCTGGCTGGCAGAGTATAAACGATATCGCCGCGAATATTACTACTGCCTTTCTTTTTGAGATATTGAACTCATCTTCAAGAAATGTGATGCTTGGCTGTACTAATGAGACAGACGATGTGATGGCTGCTAAAAACAATAACCCAAACCATAGGCAGCCAAAGAAGGCGCTAAAGGCAATCTTATGGAATATTAGAGGCATGGTTACGAACCCTAAATTGAATGCCCCGCCAGCGGCGATATCCTGTATGCTATGCGGCCCGAAAAATGCAAATGCGGCTGGTATAACTATGGACGAACCGATGATGACTTCTGCAAACTCATTGGCGCTTGCCGCGGTAAGGCCAGATAACACAATATCATCTGTTTTTTTAAGATAACTGGCGTAGGTTAATATTACACCTATGCCTACGCTGAGAGTGAAGAATATCTGACCAGCTGCAGCGAGCCATACCTTTGCGTTCTTCAGGGAGCCGAAATCAGGATTCCACAAAAACCCAAGCCCATTAATAATATTCCAACTGGGCCTTGACGGGTCAGGTGCCCCAAGGGTTAATACTCGTATGGCAATTATTATTCCAAATATGAAAAGCGTTGGCATAGCGATCTTGCATAGTTTTTCAATGCCGCCTGATATTCCTTTATATACGATAAATATATTTATGGCAAATGTGATGAGGAAGAATAGATATGCATATTGCATGCTTGAAAAATACTCATTCTTTTCAATGCCCTGGAAACCTCTTAAAAGGGATAACATACTTTCCTGGTCGCTGATAGGCCCATATTTTCCTACGGCTGAAAATACCGCATAGGCAAGTGTCCACGATGCTATGTAATTATAGTAGATAAAGATAGCAAGAGGCCCAAATATCCCTATCACGCCAAAATATTTTATAAATCTATTTTTCTCCCACATTGTATGAAATATCCCAGGGGCAGTGCCATGGCCAAAACCGCCGCCAAACCTTCCAACAGTCCATTCTATCCACATAAGCGGGATACCAAGGAGGATGAGGGAGATAAAATATGGGATCATGAATGCGCCGCCGCCATTTTGCGCAGCCTGTACAGGAAAGCGCAGGAAATTGCCCAATCCTACTGCGCTGCCAGCAACAGCCATTATAATGCCAAATTTTGATTTCCATGCATCGCGTTTTTTATGCATATAAAAAATTATACTTGGAGAAATAGATTATGTCAACCCTGTGTCTTCAATTAGAGATTGCTGGGTACCCGCTGGCCTGCGGGTACCATATATGGGACGGGACGCCAAAACACTTTTTCAGCGATCTCAATTAAGGAGGCTTGACATATAGTTTAGATAGGTTAAAATGTTAGATTAAAGAGGGCTTATGCTGAATTTTGAGAAGTTTTATAAAGAACTCAATGATGAACAGAGGGAGGCAGTGGATAGTATCGACGGCCCACTGCTTGTGCTGGCCGGCCCTGGCACAGGCAAGACCCAGCTTCTTTCAGTGCGGGCAGCAAATATTATACTTCAGAAAAAAGCGCTTCCAGAAAACATACTTATCCTTACCTACACTAATGCCGCAGCAAAAACAATGAAACACAGGCTTGCTAAGATCATTGGTTTTAGAGGCTACGATATTTTCGTTTCAACGTTTCATAGTTTTGCAAATTCTATTATATTAGATTCAGAGGAGGCGAGTAATTATATTCAGGATAGGATACAGATAACGGATATAGAAAACATCAGGGCAATAGAGCATATCCTTGACCATACAAAAGGGCTTTCAGATATAAGGCCTTTTAGGGCGCCATACACATATGTAAAGGAGATACAGAGGAGGATAGGCGAGTTAAAGAGGGAAGGCATAAGCCCGGAGGACTTTTTGCTATATACTAAGAGACTTAAGCCTGACGGCATATATATCGAAGAGAGGCATGTCCCAAGAATAAAGGCCCTGGCGATTGTCTATGACCAGTATGAAAGGCTTAAAGAAGGAAAGAATGACGGGATATTTGATGAACGCGGCAGGTATGATTACGACGATATGATTATAATCGCAACAGACGCCTTGCATAAAGAGGAACTACTCAAAAAAAGATACCTGTCTCAGTTTAAATATGCAATGGTAGATGAGTTCCAGGATACAAATGGCGCCCAGCTTAAATTCTTATTTTCTCTTATGGAAGGGGCAGATTGCAATATCTGCTGTGTAGGAGACGATGACCAGTCTATCTACAGATTTCAGGGCGCAAGCATTGCTAATTTTAGAGAGTTAAAAAAGAGATTCAAATATCTGAAGACAATCCCCCTTAAAAAGAATTATAGGTCAACGGAAGAGATAGTCAACCTCTCGCAGGGCCTTATAAATGAACTTCCACAGAATGAAAGAACAGGACAAAAGATGCTTATCCCGGTACGAAGCTTTAGGGATAAATCCATTGAGTATCGTGAATTTACCACAAGAGAAGAAGAGTTGTGTTTTCTAGTGGACATGGTGAGAGAATTTAAGAAACAGATAGAATCATCAAAGGAGTTAACTAGCGAGGAGAAAAGATTTCCGTTTAATAATATCGCAGTTTTAGTAAGGAAGAGGGATATGATATTGCGGGTGATAGACGCATTTCTTCAGGCGGGCATTCCGTATGCAACAGACGGCAAGGAAGACATAAGGTCTGAGATACGCGTTAGACAGATGCTTGATGTCCTTGAGCTTGTAGGCATATCTCCTCAGGATATTGAGCAAAAGGACAGGGTCCTTTATAAAATACTCGTCTCAGATTATTTTAAAATACCGCACAAGGACATATTGAATTTTATAAACCGTGTGAATAAAAGGAAAAAGGATTCACAAAATATTTCTCTTTTATCAGGGCTTTTTGATGACAAGGATTTGACCTTGGCTATTAAGCATGCAGCGAAGGTGATAGAGCGCCTTTTAAATGACGCCCCTTTTAAACCGGTCCATGCGCTGTTGATGGAATATATAACAGGGGCCGGTGTATATAGCTATATACTGGAGAGGTATGACAAGGACGATACGCTTAGAATAAGGGAGTTACGCAGTTTTACTTCTTTTATAAATATGGCGAAGGAGGCCGATCTTTCTAATCCAGGGATAAGTTTAAAGGATTTTGTTGAAGAGATAAAGACGCGCAATGAACACAATATGCCGATCCAGGGTGAACTTGTTACAATGACACAGGACGGTGTGAGGATTTTTACAGCCCACGGTTCTAAAGGCCAGGAATTTCATAGCGTGATTATCCCGTTCTGTATTCAAGATGCGAGCTGGCCTATAAAAGCTAGGGCTGACATGATCCCGCTTCCTACAGCGATAATCAAGACAATTGAAAAAGTGGATAATAAAGATAAAATAAAACAACTCAGGTTTTATGACGAGGCAAGGTTATTTTATGTAGCGATTAGCCGGGCCAAGTGCAATGTGTTATTTACGTCAAGCCCTCAGGAAGACGAGATCCCCAGCTCGTTTATCCACTGTTTGGGCATTGAGGCAAAGACAGGTTTTCATAATGAGGAGTACGTGATAGAGAGGTCGTTACATAAGCCTGATGCCGAAGACCCATTTATTGACACAAGAGAAATACTGCAGGATATGGTATCGGACTTGAGTCTGAATCCTACAAGTTTGAATAATTACCTTAGCTGCAGGAGAAAATTTCTGTATAATAATGTATTGATGTTGCCAGCTGCAAAAAGGCAGAGCCTTATATTCGGAAATGCAGTTCATAGCAGCCTTGAGCATGTTTACAGAG
>CAYZNX010000021.1:0-12621 GCA_964479825.1 uncultured Planctomycetia bacterium
GACGCAAAGTGTCTGGCGCATTTTGGGTGGCGGCAAAATGCGCCAGACACAAAAAGCCGAATCGTACTACTGCATAACCACTTTAGCGAGCGACCCAGCGAGCGTGGAGTGAAGCCGAACGACAGTGAGGCGAACGGTGCAAACACCACAAACGCAGCCTGCCCAAGCAGGCGGTGCCTAAAGTTCATTGAATCTTAAAGAACGAAAACAAAACATTGTAAAGCCGAAACAAAAGGCCAGCCGAAAGTCTGGATAAAGACTTTGGGGGCAAAAAATTCATCCTCCCCAAATTTCCTTCGAAAATTTAAACGGGGAGGACAGGCAAGAAAAGAGCTTTTTGTGGGCGATTTTGATGTTTTTAAAAAGCAGATTTAATATGAGCTTTTTAGTCTCTAAATCCACCTCTTTCTTGTTTGGATCATAGCCTTCCAGAAACTCCTCTACCCTGTTAAGATAGTCCTTTGAACGCTCCCTCTCAATTTCTCTAATTTCTTGTAATGCAATGAGTTTCTTCAATTCCTCTTCTTCTTGTCTTAGTCCTTCGTTTTTCTGCTTGTAAAGTTCCTCACTCAGCAAATTTTCCAAATAGGCGCCGGTCAATTTTGATTGTTTTTTAAGGTTAATTTCAAGCCTGTTTTTGACCTTTTCAAGGTCAGTTTTTGCGTTTTCTGCAAAAACGGGAAAATTTGCTGCGGTCACGCGAATAAATCCTTCTCCGGACTTTCCTTCTTAACAAGAGTGATTATTTCTTCAATGAGTTTCTTTGCTGTTTCTATTGATAATTTTGCTTCATGAAAAGTTATATGGTTTTTAGAATCATAGATAAAATCGTGCCTTTGTCTTCTCATACGGTTAAAACGATTAATAAGATTTTCATAATCTTTGCCAATAATTAATTTTGTAAACTCCACAATGGTTTTATGCGACTTCTTTGCTGTAGGCAAATACCCCTTAGAATACATTAAAGCTTTACTTGCTCTCATCATTGCGTGATAAGCAATAGCGAAAGCCCAAGTTAGGTCAATTGAAAGATTAGACTTAGCAGTTTTTAAATCTTTTTGCGCTCTTTTTAATTGATATCCTATCTGTTTAAAGTCAGGGTATTGTTTCTTTATTAACTTATCTCTTAAGAATTTCTCGTAGCTCATTTTCTTCTCCTATTATCATT
Source organism: uncultured Planctomycetia bacterium (assembly GCA_964479825.1). GTDB lineage: Bacteria > Omnitrophota > Gorgyraeia > Gorgyraeales > Gorgyraeaceae > CAYZNX01. The sequence goes on from CAYZNX010000021.1 coordinate 1,169, forward strand.
ATTTTTTTATCTCTTAAAATCTCTGAAAGAAATGGTTCTTTTTCCTTTATCTCTTTCTTGAGATCCTTTAAGGAATATAATTTATAATTGATTTCCCTGTTTAAAACTTCTTCTAGCTTATTGAGTTCTTTAATCAACGAATCTTCGTTAGGATTGCCAATAACAACAAAATCTATGTCTGAAAGGTAATTTTCTTTAGCTTTAGCGTATGAGCCATATATAAAGGAAAAATTTATATTACCTACTTTCTTAAGTGATTCTTTCAGGCTTCCTGTTACGCCTACAGTCTTAAAAACAATGCTTTTTAGTTCTTTATACAGAGGGTATGTTTTGTTTGCCTTAAAATATCTAGCATTCGCTCTATATTCACTTATCAAAATTCCTTCTTTTTCCATATTGTTTAATGTCCTTTGGAATATCCCAGGCTTTTTTCCAAGAATTCTGCCTATTTCTTGGATATAAAAAGACTGTTCGGGATTAGTAAGAAAAAGTCTTAAAAGCTCTGCTCTATTTTTGGTTAATTCTCTCATAATATCAAACGCCTATATGTATTCTGCATATAATTATATGCAATTAACATATAAAAGTCAAGGATTTTTATTTAATTTTTCCGCCCAAAATCTAAATATTCTAAATGCTGGCTGCCCGCACCCAGCGGGCGGTGCATTCCCCTGCGGGGAGGCTTCGCACTAGTTCATTGAATTTTTCCGCCAAAGGCGGATCAGCCTGCGGCTGAAAAAAACGAAAAGAGAACATTGTAAAGACGAAACATAAGGCCATCCGAAAGTCCGGATAAAGACTTTGGGGGGCTATTTTTGGGATTTTAAGCTGATATTCTTATATAAATTGCTGCGTTCGATCTCTATTTGCCTCGTTTCTTTTTCTTTTCTTCCTGGATAACTTTTCTTGCCTTAGTCTTTTCTTCGTGTCTTCTCTGGACCTCTTTATAAACCTCTAAAGCCAATTCTTCGTCCCTTAATCCTGCATCAAGTTTCTCATTCACAAATTTACCCAACTGGTCAAATTTCACTTCTCTACCAACCCCATAGGAAACCGCTCTTGTCAGTTTCTCAATTGCTGGGCCTCGTTGCCCCCTATTCATAGCAGCATTAACGACATCTTCTGCATCTTCAATAGGCACACCTATCCTAGAGGTTATTTCTAAAGAGGTAGAAGCTTGTTCAATCTCTTCTTCAGAAAAACCAAGTTCTTTGCCTTTCTTTTTAATAGAATCTTTAGCAGCCTTTAAGTTCTTCTTCCAAACCGTTTGTTCTCTCTTATTTCGCTTCTCCCAACCAGGGGGAAAAGAATCCTTCCAGCCTTCTTTCTCTCCTTTTGACCATCCAGGTGGAATCCAACCTTCTTTCTTAGCGAGTCCAGGTGGAACATCGCTAGACCACTCCTTTTTCTCGCCTTTTTCCCAGCCAGGGGGCGTTTCCTTTTGTCCCTTGCCCTTACCTTGAGCATAAGCTGGGCGTGTCAAAAAACTGATTGCAAAAATTAAAACTATTACCATTACAAAAGTTGTCTTCAATAACCTTTGATTAAACATCCTAAACCCTCCTTTCTTTGACCCCATCTTAGGAACTGAATCCAAAAATTTTTTTGTGGCCCTTGCAACGCCTCTATTCTCTTTCTTCTCCAGATAGCGCTTTAATCTGGCCAAGGCATCTGGTTCATCAATATCATACCATCTTTCAAGCAGCCAGACTTTCTTTCCAAATTTCTCAGCCCTTCTTAAGGTATCACGCAACACACGGGACGAACTCCATTTCACGCCTTTGAACAAACCAAAACAAGGCTCTCTGAGTCCTATAAGGTAATACCCGCCATCAGCGCTTGGGCCTAAGACTAAATCGCATCTATCCAATTTTTGAAATGCCTTCTGAAGCGTTCCAAATGGCAGTGCAGGCGAATCCGAACCTATGATAACAGTCTTATTTGAGTCGTTTTTCTGCGCATAGACAAAGGCGTCATGCATGCGGTCTCCCAAATTCCTGCCTTTCTGTCTATAAAATTTAAAACCTGCAGCTACCTTTTTTAAATACTGCGGTTCTTTTGTAGATGAGAATGCTAAAATTTTTTCTTCGCAGCGCACCTTTTTTGCTATGTCCAACGTGTCTTTAAGAAATGCCTTATAAAGCTTTAAAAGCTGAGATTCAGAAAAACATGTTCCTAATCTGGTTTTAACCTTTCCCATTTCCGGCTCTTTGGCAAATACGATAAGGATACGCTTCATCTTAAATCTTCATATAGAGATTTTATCTTTTTTAGAGGATATCCGAGTTTAAATAGTAAAACTATCAAACTATAAATCAAAGCGGTCTTTATTACGCCCTTCTTTTCCCATCTCCTTGGAGAAACAAAAATTTTATCCGATAAGACAATGGTATTGCCGGCATTTCGGAGTTTTTTCGTAAAAAGCACGTCTTCCATAATCGGGACCTCTGGAAACCCGCCTATTTTTTGAAAAACATCCTTTCGCACAAATATCCCCTGGTCGCCATAAAATACCTTTGCAATCTTTGCCCTCATATTGCCCTGCGCCTCAATTAACCTAAATACAAAACCCTCTTTTTCTATCCGCTGGGTAAGGCATCCTCCTGCATAACCATTTTCAACTATTGTCTCGATAGATCTTAAAGTACCTGCAGAAACAAGAGTATCGGCATGTAAGAATAACAATACATTACTAAAGGCGCCAAGCGTCCCGGCATTCATCTGCACAGCCCGGCCTTTTTTACTCGATAAAACCTTGCCGTACTGCCTGACAATCTCAACGCTGCGGTCAGAACTTCCCCCATCTACAAAAATAAACTCTGCCTGATGAGAGAGCCTTTCCAGCGCAACAGAATTTTCAGACAGGACCTTCTCCTCGTTGTATATCGGACATACAATACTTATCACTTCTTTCCAAACTCAACCATCTGCAGATATATATTTAAGCCTACAGATATTTCTTGCCCCTCTATTATTTTATTAGGTAGAGTGGGGGGTAATCCTACCAGAGTAACTTCGTCAATGCCATAAAAAGAATTCCTAAAATGAAAAATATGGAAACCAGGCTTGTCCTATTGGCGCCTCTTTGTTTATGAAGCTCCGGCAGCAAATCAACCGCTGCTATATAAATAAAACCGCCGCTTGTAAATGATATGAGAAACAACGATATATTTTTTGTAACAATAGATAGGAGATATCCTATCACTGCGCCCACTAACGCTGCTAATGAACACAAAAAATTAAACAGGAGGGCCTTGCGCTTGCTAAGCCCTCCATAAACAAGGATTCCAAAATCGCCTATTTCCTGAGGGATCTCATGAAAGATAACCGCCACTGTCGTAATGAGGCCCAGCTTTATATCTGTCATGAAACTCGCCGCTATTATTAAACCATCGCTGAAATTATGCACCCCATCACCTATCAAATTCAAATAAGTAAACGTGTGGACATCGCATACACCTTTATGGCAATGCCGCCAATAAAAATATCTTTCCATAAAGAAAAAGAAGGTAAAACCTATGAGGGTATAGAAAAAAACAGATTCGCAACCGAGCTGCCCAATCGCTTCGGGTAAGAGATGCAGAAAGGCGCCTCCCATTAAACTTCCTGCTGCAAAACTAACAAGCAAAATAAGCATCTTATCAAAAATATTTGACTTTATTCCAAATGTAAAGATTCCGATTAAGGAAATAAGGCTCACAAATATAACCGAAGAGAAAATCCACAAAAGAGTTATTGTCATATATCTAAACCTTTGATTCTCTTACCAAAAGGGCTACTTAGTTCCGTTAAAGAGGAGCTGAGATATAAAACCAGCGATGGGCGGAAAGAAGAATGTGCAGGCAAGGCGGATCAAGGTAAATCTCCAGCCTAACATCCCTACTTCCATTGGCAGCCGGCTGACTGCCCACAATGACCATCCTGTCACAAATGCCACCATAGTGCCTATACTTGCACCTGAACGGAGCAATACAGCAACTATAGGCAGGCTCACATAGGGCCCGCCTGGAGTCAACCCGCCTGCCACTGTGCCTATTAGTATGCCACGCATGCCTGAACCTGCGCCAACCCATCTCAACAAGAACTCTTTTGGTATCAATACCTGAATCATCCCTGCAGTCAAAAAAGCAAAAATCAATAAAGGCAGTATTTCTATAGCCATGGTAAGGCCTGACTTTATACCGGTTATATGCTGCCCATGCCCGCGAAGATAACCGATAAAAATCAAGGCAAAAGCAAGAAATCCCATAATTAGCGTTGAAATTAGCATATTAATGTTCCTCCGCCTCATAGGTTAAGCACCCTTTCCCTGCTACCCAGGCTTAACTTCACAAAATAAGCATTGCAGAAAATGTGAAGAAAATGTGAAATTAAGGGCTATGTGATTATATCATTCTCAAGCCATTCATATCCATCGGTCAATAACTTCTTTGCAATAGACGCGGATAGCCTGTCTTGATTATGACATACCTCTTTAAATTTGTCCTTGACCCTTTCTCTTGCCAGGCGGCAAAATAAATCAGCCAGTTCCACTGAATTTACTCTTTTTTCTCCTTTTCTATAAAGGTAGCCTGCGTAAGAACATGCTGCTGACATAGCAAAAAGTTCAGTCCCGATATCAACAAATCTATTTATTAAATTCTGCTTAGTGGCGAGTTTTTTCTGATAAAAAATCATGCTGTGAAATACGCCTCTTGCAAGACGCCTCGCGGCATACTTTACAAACCTCATATGCCTTCCAAGCGGCCCTTGCAACCTGAATTTAGCCAGACAAAAACAGGGAATCCATAAGCCAGGGTACCAGAACATATATTTAAGCGCTAACTTAAACGCCATTCCTGTCTTTTTAGTTATGGGAAGTTTTGGGCTTAGGAGAGATGAGATTCCTTTTAAATGAAAATCAAGCGCCTCCCTTGCGATAAAAAGATGCATAATCTCACTTGAACCTTCCAGTATAGTATTGACCCTCGAATCGCGCATCACCCTTTCAAGTGGAAAATGGGGCTTATGCCTCCCTTTAAGCGAAGGCCCTGTCTCATAGCCGCGTCCTCCCCTGATCTGAATAGCGTCATTAACAATCTTCCAGCTCTCCTCTGTGCAGAAAAGTTTTGCCATCGCTGCTTCAAGCCGTATATCGCACTTTTTATCCTGCACCATGTGGGACACAAGCCATGTAACTGCGTCCATTGCAAAAACCGTGCTCGCCATATTAGAAAGTTTTGAGGCAATTGCCTCGTGCTGGCCAATCGGAGAACCCCACTGTTTTCTCTCAGCTGCCCATTTTCTTGCCACATTAAGACACCACTTGCTAGCGCCTGTCACAGCTGCAGGAAGCGTAAGGCGGCCGGTATTAAGCGTAACATATGCTAATTTTAATCCCTGGCCTTCGCCAAGTATTATATTCTCCCGCGGCACCTTAACATTATTAAACTTTAAAACACCATTTTGTATCGCATTGAGGCCCATAAACTTACAACGGTAGCTGACCTCAAATCCGGGCGTACCAGTCTCTACGATAAAAGCTGTTATCTGGTTTTTCTCCCTGCCATCTACAATCTTTGGCGGCGTCTGCGCCATTACAACCAATACATCGGCAATATTTCCATTTGTGCACCAAAGCTTTTCTCCATTTATCAGATAATATTTTCCGTCTTCAACAGGGGTAGCCGTAGTCTTTAACATCCTCGGGTCTGAGCCAGATTCTGGCTCAGTAAGCGCAAATCCAGAAATGGCCCCTTTTCGGAACCTCGGCAGATATTTTTTCCTCTGCTCTTCTGTGCCAAAATCCAAAAGTGGTTGCGGCACGCCAATACTCTGATGCGCTGATATCAACGCAGCAGTAGAACCACAGAAACTACCCAGAAGGTGTGCCACCCTATTGTAATTCACCTGACCCATGCCCAGCCCGCCATACTCTTTTGGTATCTTAATTGCAAAGGCGCCCATTTCAGACAGGCCCTTCATAATGTGCTCAGGGATCTCTCTTGTAATATCTACTTCATCAGGGTCAAGGTTATTCTTCAGGAATTCTTCAAGTCTACTTAAGAAATTATCTCCTTCTTTCTTGTCCTCCTCGCTCTGTTCAGGAAAAGGATGTATTAAATCCCACGATAATGCGCCCTGGAATAACTTGGAAACGAAACTTGGGGACTTCCATTCGTACTGCCTGGAATCCTCTGCAAACTCAAGCGATTCTCTTTTTTCCTTACCCATGCGCTTATCAAATAGGCTCATTTAGATTTCCTCCTGTAACATCAATAGAATGTTTTGTTTTTCCCTGCCATATCCAGCAAATAATTGCATGGCTCAAATCTCTCTCCTCCTCCGGCCAGTTCTTCTTTGAAATTCCTGAGGTCATTAACAATATTACCTATGCCGACACTGTCCGCATATCTCAATAACCCGCCGCGGAAAGGAGGAAAACCTGTTCCCATTATCATGCCTATATCAATTGTGTGCGGCCTTTCAACAACACCTTCTTCGAGGCACCTTGCAGCTTCATTTATCATTAGATAAATCATTCTTTTGAGCGCATCCTCGCCCGAGACCTGCCTCTGCTTAGGTTTAAGAAGGGCATAAATATCACTGTTTGGGATTTTTTTCTTTCCCTTATGCAGGTAAAATCCTGTTTTCATCTTCTTGCCCAAGAGGCCTTTGTCTCTGACCCTTTTAAGTATAGGGGCTACCTCCATCCTCTTTCCGTAAGAATCCTCTAAAATCCTTGCCACCTTATATCCAACATCTATGCCTATCTCATCAACAAGTTCAAGAGGGCCCATTGGCATGCCAAAGCTGTACACAATCCGATCAATACGCTCTATCCTCATACCATCCTCTATCAAAAACCCAGCCTCATTAAGATAGGATAGGAGTATCCTATTGATTAAAAATCCTGGCACATCCTTAACAACTATTACTACCTTGCCTAATCTTCGGGCAAACTCTATTGCAGTCGCAACTGCCTGTTCGCTTGTCTCGTCAGACCGTATCACCTCTACTAGAGGCATGCGATGGACAGGATTAAAAAAATGCAGCCCCACTATTCTCTCCGGCGAGGATGTATGCTCAGCCAATCTACCTATAGGAAGGGATGAGGTATTTGACGCAAGTATTGTATTATGCGAGCGCGTTATCTCGCTCAGCTCATTGAAAACCTTTTGTTTAATATTTAAATCCTCAACTACAGCCTCTATAACCAACTCGCTATTCTCAAAGCCCTTATATGTTATTGTAGGAGAGATCAGTCCCAGCTTGTAATCAACCTGGTTCTTTTTAAGTTTTTTCTTTTTCAGGGCATACTTAAAAAGACCTGATGCAGTCTTAAGGGCTGTCTTTAATGCCTCGTAATTAATATCCTTTAGCCGCACAGGGATATCGTTAAAACTTACAAGCTGTGCAATGCCTCCGCCCATTACGCCTGCACCCACTACCCCGCATTTTCGGACTAAAGATGGCTTAACATCAGGACTGACCCATTGAAATTTTTTAAACTCGCTGTCAAGGTAAAATACCTTTATAAGATTCTTTGATACGTCTGTAATGGCCAATTCGCCGAAGGCCTTGCTTTCTAAAACAAATCCTCTGGCAATATCCCTATCATATGTCCGCTTTATTAATTCAATGGCTTTTATAGGTGCAGGATAAAACCCTCTTGACCTCTTCAGGACATTTCTCTTTGCCTGATTGAAAAGTACCCCCCTCCCAAAAGGCGAGTCCTCAAGAAATCTGAGGAGCAGACTCTTTTTTTTCTTTCTCTTTATTTCTATTTTTCCATCTAATATGCCGCGGGCAAAACTTAATGCATCGTCTATTAAACTAACGTCCGGAAACAATCTATCCACCAGAGAATACTTAAGCGCGTCATTAGAAGATATGACCTCGCCTGATAGTATCATCGTAAGCGCCTTAGAAAGACCTATGAGTCTTGGGAGCCTCTGTGTCCCGCCAAAACCAGGCACTATGCCGAGTTTGACCTCTGGAAGCCCTATCTTTACCTTGTTGCTGAAATTGGCCACCCTGTATTTGCAGGCAAGCGCTAACTCTAATCCACCTCCGAGGCAGGCCCCATTTATGGCGGCAATAGATATTAAATTTAAACTGCTTAATTTATTTAATATCTTTTTGCCTTCTTCTGCCTTTTCTATAGCCTCTTCAGCTGAACCTATGCATTCGATCTCCTTTATATCAGCTCCAGCAATAAAAATGCCTTCTTTCCTGCTCGCAATAATAAGCGCTTCTAATCCAGATTTATTAGACACCTGTTCTAAAACACTGCCCAACTCTTTCATAGTCTCTGTATTTAATACGTTAACCCTTGAGTCAGGCTGGTCAAACTCAATGATCGCAACGTCCTTGATAACCCTTAGATTTAAATTTCCCATCTTTCTCTCCGCTCATCGCTCTAAGATTACAGCTCCGCCTTGCCCCCCTCCAACACAAAGGGATGCAAGCCCAAGGCCTGCGTCCCTTCTTCTCATCTCTTTAAGCAAGGTTAAAATCAATCGTGAGCCAGTTGTCCCAACAGGGTGGCCCAATGCGATGGCGCCGCCATTTACATTAAGTCTATCCATGCTAATCTCGCCTATTGGCTCAGTGGTGAAAAAATTCTCCTCGGTAAATCTCGCTGATGCCAATAGCCTGAGACAGGCAAGCACCTGTACTGCGAATGCCTCATTAATCTCGACAAGAGCAATGTCCTTTAATTTTAAACCTGCCTTCTTTAGCACTACTGGTATGGCATATGCAGGGCCGAGGCCCATTTTAGAAGGCTCTAAACCAACATAACTATATGCGCGTATATATCCTAATGGCGAATAACCCAAGGCCATGGCCTTTTCCTCTTCCATAATAAGAACCGCGCAGGCGCCGTCTGTGACCTGGCACGAATTGCCCACTGTTACTGTGCCAGTGCGCCTGTCAAAATACGGCTTGAGCTTAGAGAGTTGCTCGAGCGTCTGATCTTCTCGCGGCCCATTGTCATCTTCAATCAATTTGTCAAATTCAGGCGGGACCATAACAGGCACAATCTCATCCCGCAGCTTCTGGCGGCTGGCTACAGCCCTCTTATGACTTACGAGACTAAACTCATCCTGCTCTTTTCTTGTTATGCCGAATTCCTTTGCAATTACCTCTGCTGTCTGACCCATATTCAACCCGCAGACAGGGTCGGTAAGCCCTAAGGCGAGCACGGAGACAGGCTTTAGATAACCGGGCCTGATGCGAGAAAGAAGTTTGACTTTCTCAAAAACAGTCCTTGCCTTGTTTAACCCCATGAGTATCTTCGTAATCTCTTTTCCGAAAACAAGCGGGATATTAGACATTGATTCTGTGCCTCCTGCAATAACTATCTCATCAAGGCCGCATCTGATTTTCTCGTACGCGCTTGTCACGGATTCAAATCCCGAGGCACAATTTCTGCTGACCGTATAGGCCCTCTTGTCCTTAGGGATACCTGCATAAAGACTTATGACCCTTGCGACATTTGAAGCCTCAACAGGCTGAGCGACTGCGCCAAAGATAATCTCATCAACCTCATCAGGGCTAAGATGGGCTATTTCAAGCAGCTCGCGCACACAAATCGCACCCAACCTCTGTGAAGGTATGTCTTCAAAAAGAGTCCATGCCTTAACAAATGGCGTCCTTATGCCTTCAACAATAGCTATCCGACCCATGCATCCTCCTTAAATGCGCCTGTCAACTATCTTCTTTGCCTTCACAGACGACTCCACCTCGATCCTGCGCTGGATCTCATGCCTGGAGACAAAATTAATCTTATTAAAAGAGACCTCTGAAGACGAGAAGATCTCGTCATTTAATCGCCTCATGAAGTCTTCCCTATTGATATCCTTCAAAAGGCTTACATATAGTATAAGCTCATCGACCTCATATGGGTCATCATTCCTTTTCACAATCTCAATCTGCCATTCGTCTATCTCATCTCTATCGTCCAATAAATGCTCTAAATTATTCAGATTTACCAGCGCCCCTTTTATCTTGGAAATATTCATATCCTTTATATTAGAGGACCTTTCGATATCGCTTGAGATACGAGGAACAGTCCTCTTGCAATATGGGCAAGGTGAATAAATAATGCCGCCTTTAACAAGGTCTCCAGTGCGGTACCGTAAGACGCATGTCCCGCGGCCATCTATACAAGTATAAACGATCTCGCCGTCCTCGCCTTCTTTTTTAACCTCGCCTGTCTCAGGATTAATCACCTCAAATATCTCCTTATCCGGATACGTATGATATCCGCTTGACACATCTGTAGGCGTAGGGCACTCTGCCCAGGCAGAGCGCGCCTCAGTAAAACCATATGTGCCGAGTATCTTTATTGAGGCTGCGCCCATCTCAGAGAGCAGTCTTATTATCTTCCTCTTAAATCCTTTTGGAACACGCGAAGCGCCAAGGGCAATGCGCTCTATAAAGCTGAGGTCAAGGTTCCGTTCCCTTGCTATCTTTATAATGTGATATATGTAGCTTGAGACGCCTATTAAAAAGTGCGGTTTAACCTTAAGTATAGAATTGATATTTCCTTCGGTTCCAAGTGTCCTGCCTCCTCCAGTGCTAAGGATAAAGACATTGGCTGAAAAACCTGCAAAGACAGCCTGCCAGAAGGCAAGATGCGGGGCATACGGAAATACATTGACTGCGCGTTCTTCTTTGCTGACGCCAAATACATCTATTATCCGCCTTCCGGATATCTGCAGGTTTTCCAAGTCGTGAGTGGTATATAGAAATGATATAGGCGCAGCTGTTGTGCCTGCAGTTAGTGTAAGAAAAATTGGCCTGTACTCTTTCTCTAAAAAGGCCTTAGGATAATCCTTTCCTTTAAAAAGCCTGAGGCCGAAAAACCTTAACTGCCCGCCTTTTGGCAGATATCTCTTTATAAGACCTTCATCTGGTTTAAGAAGAAAAGACAGGTTCTTTTTAATCGGGTCATTGTCTTCTAAATCCAGGAAGTCCTTCTTTGAGGTAAAAGGTATTCTCTGCAGGTCCTGAGCAGTCTTTATCTCTCTGGGGTCTATCTTATTTCTGTCAAATAGGTTGCGATAATAAAGACTAAAGGGGTACACATGTCTATTGATAAAACTGCGGAGTTTTCTATTCTGAAGTTCTCTTAACTCTTTCCAAGGACGGAAAAGTAGATTATCGCTCTTATTTGGCATATCTAACCTAACGGAATCTTAATTCATGCTTCACTCGCGTTTAGATAAGATTATTCTCTTTTAACTCCTTCTCTAACAAAAGCACTGCATCCTTTAACTCAGGATATAGTTTGACATTTATGGATATACCTTTTGAAGTCCTTACCTTATCTTCGCTGCCTTTTGGCTGTGACCATGTCCTTATATCTATAAGGTCGTTGCCTTCGTAATGCGTTATTCCTACCCTTATCTCCTGAAATTTATTCTTCTGAAATATCTTCACGGTCTTCTCCATTTAAACCTCCT
>CAYZNX010000022.1:0-12477 GCA_964479825.1 uncultured Planctomycetia bacterium
GGGCTGGAGGCTGTCTGCGCGATGTAACCCTTTACCCCCTCTTAACTCACCCATTACTTGATATTTCTTTAATCCTATTTGCTACCTTCTTCACCATGGAATCCGGAGTTGAAGCACCGCTTACAATCCCAACACATCTCTTTTTGGCAAACCAATTTCTCTCTAACTCTTTCTCTGTCTCAATATGATAGCTATCCACCCCGCTTTCCTTGCAAATCTGCCATAATCTTTTTGTGTTTGCGCTGTTCTTGCCCCCTACAATTATCATGATATCGCATTCTTCCAAAAGTCTCCGGGCCAATAACTGTCTACGCGAGGTATCGCTGCAGATCGTGTTAAAGATTCGCGCCTCGCTGAAATCCTCCTTTAATACCTTCATAATCTCCCGGAGATAATTATCTTTGCTCTGAGTTGTCTGAGATATGATGCCAATTTTTTTGCCCTTTAGTTCCTTAATCTCTACATCTTCCGCGCTTCCGAGACCAGGGTTCCGCCTGGTTCCGCTATCACCGGCAAAACTCAAAAGGCCCTTTACCTCAGGATGCTCCTTATCGCCCACTATGACTATCCTGTAACCCTGCCTTTTCAGATCCTTAACTATATTCTGGGCATACTTTACAAAAGGACATGTGGCGTCAATCAATCTCATCTTATTTCTCTTTATCCTTTTAGTTAGATCTTCGGGCACACCATGCGAAGAAATAATAACTGTCCCCCTCTTTATATTATCAATGTCCTCAATAACATTAAGGCCCTTTTTTGAAAGTCTATTCACAACCTGAGGATTGTGTATAATAGGTCCTAATGAATAAATATTTTCCCTGTATTTAGAATCCAGGGTTTTTTCGGCTATATTGATTGCCCGCTTGACGCCAAAACAAAAACCAGGATGATCTGCTATTTTAATTTCCATATTTATAACGTGACATCTTGCCGTTTCAAGTTTTATCCGTACTAATCCGTGTTTCTGCATCTCTTTTTAATTCGCTGATAGCTGTCATTGTCTGGCCGGCTATATGCCTATACCACTTCTTTTTATCCTCTGAAATCCGCTCACAGGAATTAAAAGGTCTTCCGAAATACACTGAAACCGGCCTTAATCTTGGAAACCTTGAATTTCTCGGCCAGGCCTCCAAAGAACCTTTTACGTAACACGGTAAGATATAGGCCTGTGTAACTGCCTCTAAAAAGCCTATGCCTAATCTCGGCTCCTGCAGGCTGCCGTCTCCCGACCGGGTGCCTTCCGGGAACACAAGCACTGCCTTGCCGTCTGACAATTTATTTATGGCAAGCTTAAAGGCCCTGAGGTCTATGCCGCCGTCGCGTTTTAAAGGATAGGCATGCAGCCAATTTAACAGCCTGGCAAAGACCTTGTTACAAAACAGTGTATCACGAGCCAGGAAGACCAATTTTCTGGGTGCGCCTATGCTGACTATTATAGGGTCAAAAAAACTCGCATGATTCGACGCCACAATCACAGGGCCTTCTAAAGGGAAATTTTCTCTGCCAAAAATCTTAAGCCGAAAACATGCCTTAAAGACCAGAAAGGATATGAATCTTACGAAGGTATAAAACATTTTTAGACTATAGACCACAGACTATAGACCACAGACTTTTTTCAAAATTTTCCAAAGGAAAATTTTGGTCTATGGCCTATGGTCCGAAATTAGTACTTACAAATTGAATCTCTAATAGCCTTTGCCCTACTGAAGAGCCTCAGTAGCTCCTTGCTGCTGTTTCTTTTTAATGCCGTTTCTATCTTAGATAACTCTTTCTTCAAAAACCTTATATCCCTTGTTATATTCTTTCTGTTCGTAAGAAATATCTCTTTCCACAATTCAGGCCTGCTGGATGCAATCCTTGTAGTGTCTTTAAATCCGCCTGCAGCGAGGCGCAGATCTGATCTCCCGCAGGCATTGGAAAGCGCCACTGCCATTGCATGAGGAAGATGGCTCAATCTTGAAATAACCCTATCGTGCCTTTCAGGGGTCATGAGCTCAACCTTCATGCCCAGTTTTGTCCAGAATCTCTTTACCCTGGCAAGGGCCACTGGATTTGTAGAGGCTGTCCTTGTCAAAATACAATAGCACCCTTTGAATAAATCCTTGTCAACATAACCAAGGCCAAATTTTTCAGAGCCAGCCAATGGATGACTTCCTACAAAACTCACTGCGGCCGGCAGGATAGATTCCAGGTTCTGGACTATCTCTTTCTTTGTGCTGCCGGCATCTGTAACTATTGCGCCATTGGATAAGGAGGCTGAGAGCCGCCTTGCCAGATCTATAATCTTCAAAACCGGAGCAGCCAGTATAACAAAGTCGGCACCCTCTACCCCATTTTTGACGTTAAGAGTTGCACGATCAACAATGCCCAAAGACATTGCGCGGCGGATGGTCCCTTGTCTGCGCGAAACGCCCACTATCTCTTTTGTGAGCTGTCTCTCCTTTATTGCCAGGGCCAGGGACCCGCCGATGAGACCCAGACCGATTATTGTAACGCGGTTAAACATCATTATTAAATTCAAAAATCAAAGTGCAAGTAATACTTATTAGATATCTGTTTTATGACATTTTGATATTTGATTTCTGCATTTTGAATTTCTCACATCTCCCTTCCCACTGCCTCTGCTACTGGCTTTAACTCTTTCATCATCTTAGCAAATTTCTCAGGCAAAAGCGACTGCTCGCCATCAGAATAAGCCTCTTCAGGTTTTGGATGAACCTCTACGATCAATCCATCCGCACCTGCAGCAATTGCTGCCTTTGCCATTGAAGACACAAGATCCCATCTCCCTGTCCCATGGCTTGGGTCAACAATAATAGGCAAGTGGCTTAATTGCTTTATAAGAGGCACGGCATTGAGATCAAGCGTAAATCTGGTGGCGTCTTCAAATGTCCTTATCCCCCTCTCGCATAATATGCAGTTAAAGTTCCCCTGGGAAAGGATATATTCAGCTGACATCAAAAATTCCTTTATAGTTGCAGCTATTCCTCTTTTTAAAAGAACTGGTTTTTTAGAAAGGCCTGCCTCTTTAAGTAGATTAAAATTCTGCATGTTCCTTGCTCCAATCTGCAGTATATCTGCATACCTCTCCACAAGCTCCACATCCCTTGTATCCATAACCTCTGTCACTACCTTAAGTCCTGTGGCCTTCTTTACATCTCTCAAAAACTTAAGCCCCTTTTCTCCTAATCCCTGAAAGCTGTATGGAGATGTCCTGGGTTTAAATGCGCCTCCCCTTAATATGAAGGCCCCTGCCTGTTTTACCTGCTTGCCTATCCTGAAAAGGCCATTAAAATCCTCTACAGAGCATGGCCCTGCCATCACAATAACCTTTTTAGCGCCTATCTTCACGCCGTCTACATCAACAACAGTGTCTTCTTTTTTGAATTCACGCGATACAAGTTTGTACGGCTTCAAAATTGGCAAAACCTTTTCAACGCCAGGAAAGGCCTCAAGCGGCTGCACACGCAGGATATCCTCTTCGCCAATAACTCCTATAATGGTGCGCTCAACGCCTTGTGAAACCATTGGCTTTAAACCGAGTTTCTTAACCTTTGCTACTATATGGTCTATGTCCTTCTTTGTAGCATCAGGACGTAGTACAATTATCATAAAACCCCCATTGTAAACTTAAAAACATATTACCCTATTATTTTTCTAAGCTCTTTAATAAACCTCTTGTTCTCCTTCTCTGTTCCAATAGTTACACGGATAAATGCATCAAGCCCCCATTCCTTCATATTACGGACAATCACTCCTTTTTTTAGAAGCCCGCTGTGAATCCTGTCAGCATCCTTGCCTGCCTCGAACAAAATAAAATTAGTGACGCTGGGTACATACCGTAAGCCTAATTTTTTAAACTCCAAGTACAGGAATCCCCTGCCTTTTCGTGTCAAGGCCTTTGCCTTTAACAAAAAATTCTTGTCCTTTAGCGCTGCAACTGCACCTACCTGCGCAAGAGAATTTACATTAAATGGCTCCCGCACAGACTCCATATATCTTATTAAGTCCCTATTGGAAACGCCGTAGCCTATTCTAAGCCCTGCCAGACCGTACGACTTTGAAAAACTCCTTGTCACTATAACCTGATTTTTTGAAATATAGTCCAGGCCATTGGGGTAATCCTTTTCCTCCACAAAATCAAAATATGCCTCGTCTATAAACACTATAGTAGCGTCCGGAAGGTCTTTTAAAAATATCTCCAGTTCATACCTTGTCACATATGTCCCATTAGGGTTATCCGGATTGGCTATGAAGACCATTTTGGTATTCTTGCATACAAGTTGCTTCATGGCCTTTAGGTCATATTTAAAATAACGCATCGGCACAGTTTTTATCTTAGCGCCTTGAATCCTAGAGGATATTTCATATATCAGAAAAGTAGGAGCAGCTACAATTACCTCATCTCCTTCGTTTACGAAGGCGCGCAGTGCCAGGACAATCAATTCGTCTGAGCCATTTCCAAAAATAAACTGATCTGGACTTAGTCTTAGTTTTTTTGACAAGGCCTGACGCAGATAAAAACATCCTCCCTCAGGATATCGATTTATCTCGGCAAGATGCTTCTTAATAGAAGAGACTGCCTTAGGCGATGGGCCAAAGGGGTTCTCATTGGAAGCCAGCTTAATGATATCCTTTAAACCCAATTCCCGCTTCACCTCTTCAATAGGCTTACCTGGTTGATATGGTTTTATATTTAATATTGATTTACGAGGTAACATATGTTGCCCTGTAAAGTAAATAAAGGTTTAATGCAAAAATCAAACTGCAAAGATTTAAAAACATATTGTTTTACGACGGGATTTAACATTTTGAACTTTACATTGTCATTTTGATATTTGATTTTTGATATTTGCATTTACAGATTGAATGCAACTGTTATTTAGTTGACAAAGCAATATGTCATTACCTTGCCCGATGCCTCTCTACATCCCCACCGGATATGATCCCAGCACCTTTGAAAACGTGCAATGCCTTTCTATCTCTTTCAGCGACTTCTTAACATTTGCATCTTGATAATGCCCGACCATATCTACGAAAAAATAATACTCCCATGCCTTCTTCTTTGAAGGCCTGGATTCTATCTTTGTCAGATTTACATTGTATTTCTTGAAAGGCCTAAGCATATCATGAAGCGCGCCTGCCCTATCCTTGGCAGAGAACATTATAGACGTCTTATCCCTCTTTGTCGGAGACGGTATATGAAGTCCTATAACAAGAAAACGTGTTATATTGCGCACATTGTCTTCTATGTCCTTTGCAATGATCCTGAGTTTATACCTCTCTGCAGCTAAAACACTTGCAATAGCGCATGCATCTTTCTCCCTTGAGGCAATCTCCGCGGCCTTGCTCGTCGTAGAAACCTCCACTAAATCTACGCCGCGCAGATGGGAATCAAGCCACTCCCTGCATTGCCCAAAGACCTGAGGATTAGAATAGACCTTCTTGATCGTCCTGATGCCGCCCCTGCCTATGAGATTATGAGAAATCTCAAGCGATATCTCTGAACATATCTTTAAATCAGAATTGATAAACATATCGAGCGTGTGGCTCACAGCGCCTTCAATAGAATTTTCTACAGGCACGACCCCATAGTCCGAACTTGAAACCTCTACCTCTCTGAAGACCTCTGTTATACTACTGCAGGGTGAATAGTTAACCTGGCTGCCGAATTTTTTCATAGCAGCAAGGTGCGTAAATGTCGCCTCAGGGCCCAGATATGCAATGGTCAGGCGCCTTTCAAGGGAAATAGAGCCCGACATTATCTCTCTGTAAATAGCCTTCAAGGCATTATCTGAAAGAGGCCCTTTATTGTTTCCCAATATATTCTTGTAGATCTGCGCCTCTCTGTCAGGTACGTATATGCCCTTGCCGCTTCGAGCTTTCAATTTTCCTACACCTCTGACTATAGTCGCCCTCTTATTTAAAAGCGAGACTATCTTAGTATCAACATCATCTATTCTTTTACGAAGACCGGCTAATTTCATCTTGTTTCTCCTCTTCTGTTTTCAAATGCTCCGGTAGCTCAATATCTTTCTCTGTAATATTAAACTCCTCTAATTTAGGCAGCTCCTCAAGAGAATTCAAGCCGAAATACTGCAAAAATTCAGGAGTGGTTCCATACAATATAGGCCTTCCAATGGTCTCTTTTCTGCCGACAATCCTTATAAGATTCTTTTCTATCAGCGTCTTCAGCACGCCATCCACATTCACGCCCCTTATTGCCTCTACCTCAGGTTTTGTCGCAGGTTGTTTATAGGCTATTATGGCAAGGGTTTCAAGGCTAGGGCCTGTTAGCCGATCCGGACCTGATGTTTTATATAGTCTCTTAAGCCACGGCGCCAGCACTGGGTCAGTAACTATCTGAAATCCTCCTGCAATCTCCTTGATCCTGAAGGCCCTGTTGGCCTCTTCATACTCCTTTGACAGTTCGGATATAACATCTTTTATCCTACGGCTGTCAACGTCCTCTAACGCGCCTCTTATCTCGTTGACAAACAATGGCTTATCTGTGACAAATAGCATTGCCTCTATGATATGCTTTGCCTGCTCTCTATCCATACTAATTTAACTTCACAAAATGTGCAATGCATGTTTTGTGAAGTTAACGCGTGGCCCAGCGATTATTCCATACGTAACATGTGTTTCTCGTTGCGTATTATCTCTATCTCGCCAAAGCTCTCTTTCTGGCCTACTATAATCTCCTTCAACCTTATAAGCTCTAATACAGCTAAAAATGTAGCTATAATC
This sequence comes from uncultured Planctomycetia bacterium, assembly GCA_964479825.1. Classification (GTDB taxonomy): domain Bacteria; phylum Omnitrophota; class Gorgyraeia; order Gorgyraeales; family Gorgyraeaceae; genus CAYZNX01. The sequence continues at coordinate 6,754 of CAYZNX010000022.1, forward strand.
TCTAATTTATTCCTTGCCTTTTTAAAAAGGTCTGACAGAAATATAACAGGCATACTGACCAGCATATGCAGAAGGTCGTGGACCTTTTGTTCTACTGTAAACTCATCCTTTACAATCTCCTGAAAGACCTCTTTTGGGACATCCTTTAATACCCTTGTAAGGGCTGTTATAAGGTCAAATAAACTTGATTCAAAAAATCTTTCATTTGGTTCAAGCTCAAATGCAGGGGTCCTTGTAAACATCTTCTTACGTTGGCCTTCTAAATCCTGTAATACACCTGCGGCCTCTTTAAACCTCTTATATTCCAAGAGCCGCCTCACGAGCTCTTCTCTCGGGTCCTCCTCTTCCTCTGGTAAAATCTCTTTTTCCTCAGGGGGCAAAAGCATCCTGCTCTTTATATGGATCAGTGTAGCTGCCATTACCAAAAATTCACCTGCAATATTAAGATCCAGCATACGCATCAATTCCAGGTACTCAAGATATTGCTCTGTAATTTCAGAGATAGGTATGTCATAAATATCTATCTCATTCTTCTTTATCAGATACAACAATAAATCCAGCGGGCCTTCAAAGACCTCAAGCTTTACCTTATATGACATTTTTTATAGCCTTTTTATTGTTCCGCGATTATATCAACCCTACTGCCTTTTTGATATCAGACATTGTCTTTGAGGCAATGTTACACGCCTTTTTTGCACCATTCTCTAAAATATCATATATCCTGGCCTTGTCCTTTAATAATTTTTGTCTCTCTGTCCTGATATCAGCCAGATAATCTGAAATTATGCTGCCCAGATTCCTCTTGCACTCCGTACAGCCAACCTTTGCCCTTGTGCAATATTCATAGACCTCTGGGGTACATCCCTTCTTAAACAAATTATAATACGCATAAACATTGCACTTATCTGGATGCCCTTTATCAAAAAGTTTTATCCTCTTTGGATCAGTAAACATCTGAGCGCATTTGTGCTTTACCGCCTCTTCTGTGTCGCCAAGTGCAATAAAATTATCATAGGATTTACTCATCTTTCTTCCGTCTATACCAAGGAGCTTTGGGATGTCTGTCAAAATGGGCTTTATCGTCGGAAACGTATCCCCATAAAGATTATTGAATTTGGCTACAATGTCATTTGTAAGTTCAAGGTGCGGAAGCTGGTCCTTCCCAACAGGGACATCTGTTGCCTTGTATAACAAAATATCTGCTGCCTGCAAAACTGGATACCCTAAAAAGCCATACGTATGCAGGTGCCGAGATGCGAGCTCTCTGAGCTGTTCTTTATATGTCGGGCATCTCTCCAGCCAACCCAGCGGCACAAGATTGGAAAATATCATATATAAGTCAAGGTGTTCCTTCACATGCGATTGAATAAATATTGTGCTCTTTTCTGGGTCAATGCCTACGGCTATCCAATCCGCAGCACACTCTATAGTATATTTAAAAAGCATTGAAGGATCCTCATACTCACTCATCAAGGCATGCCAGTCAGCTACCATGAAAAAACACTCATACTGGTCCTGGAGTTTAACCCAGTTATCAAGCGCACCAAATAGATGGCCGAGATGAAGCGGCCCTGTCGGCCGCATGCCGCTTAAGATACGTTTCTTCATACGTTATTACGCCTTCAATCTCCTAGCTACCTTCTTAATCTCCACTGCCTCTATGATATCGCCTTTTTTAATATCATTGAAACCAAGGCTAATGCCGCATTCAAAACCTTCCTTTGCCTCCTTTATATCATCCTTCACATGCCTCAAGGAAATAATCTTCCCTTTAAAGATGTCCTCTTTTTCTCTTATTAGCCTTACTGCGGCATTACGTGATATAACGCCTTTTGACACAAAACAACCTGCCACAACGCCAACTCGCGAAACCCTGAAAATCTCTCTCACCTCTGCCCTGCCCAGAAATGTCTCCTCTAGAATAGGCTCGAGCATGCCTTCCATTGCTGCCTTAACATCATTCACTGCTTCATAAATTATGTTATAAATCCTGACGTCTACACCTTCCTGCTTAGATATTACCCTGGCCTCCGGGGTCATATCTACATGAAATCCAAGTATTACTGCATTTGACGCAGAACCAAGCATAATGTCTGACTCATTGATATTGCCTACCTGACCATGTATTACTGAAAGCCTCACTTCATCTGTACCTAGCTTTTCCAATGAATCCTTTACGGCCTCAAGCGACCCCTGAACATCTGCCTTTAAAATAATCTTTAATTCTTTCACTTCTCCTTCTTTTATCTTAGCATAAAGGTCATCCAGGCTTATCTTCTGCGTCTTCTCCCCGAGTTTCTTCTTATCGGCTTCCAGCCGCCTTGCCGCAACAATGTCTTTTACCTTTTTTTCATCATTAATAACATAAAATTTCTCACCTGCCAATGGCACGCCCGAAAGCCCTAAAATCTCAACTGGTTTTGAAGGGCCTGCCTCCTTTACCCTGTGGCCTTTATCATCGAGCATTGCCTTTATCCTGCCATAATTCAGGCCTGAGATAATAACATCGCCAACAATAAGCGTCCCTTTTGAAACAAGCACTGTTGCTACAGGCCCTTTGCCTTTTGAAAGCTCTGCCTCTATAACCGCTCCACTCGCAGGCCTATCCGGGTCCGCCTTTAGCTCCAAAAGCTCTGCCTCTAAAAGCAACATCTCTAAAAGTTCATCAATGCCCTGGCCTGTCTTTGCAGAAACGCCTACTGTTATAGTCTTCCCGCCCCAATCCTCTGAAGTAAGGCCATGTCCTGTCAGCTGTTTTTTAACCTTGTCAATATTAATATTCTGCTTGTCAATTTTATTGACAGCTACGATAATTGGCACGTTTGCAGCGCGTGCGTGGTCAATTGCCTCAATGGTCTGCGGCATAATACCGTCATCAGCAGCCACAACGAGAACCACAATATCTGTAACATTCGCCCCTCTTGCGCGCATTGCAGTAAAAGCAGCATGGCCAGGGGTATCTAAAAAAGTTACCTTCCCTTTCGGCAACACCACTTCATACGCACCGATATGCTGTGTAATGCCTCCTGCCTCCTGGTCCACAACCTTTGTCTTTCTAATCATGTCCAGAAGAGACGTCTTGCCATGGTCAACATGGCCCATAAAGGTAACAATAGGCGCCCTGGGTTTAAGTTTTTTGACGTCGTCTTTTTCATGCCCTGATAAAAAGGCCTCTTCTTGAGACGGCAGCCTTTCTATCCTGTAGCCAAATTCCTCTGCAATAGAATTTGCTGTCTCTTCACCTATGCCCTGGTTTATAGTAACAAGGACCTTCTTGACTAACAGCTTTTTAATTAACTCATTAGGCTTGACCTGAAGTTTTACTGCCAGGTCTTTTACAGTAATAGGTAAATCTATTTTTAGTATCTTTAGGGTATCAGATGGCGCAGAAACAGCGCCCTCGACTATCGGCCTCTCTTCTTCCTTCTGTTCCTTCGTCGTAACCGCGCTTAACTCCTCCTTCACAAGAATAGCTGTATCATCATCTAAAGAGCTCATGTGATTCTTGACATCTATCTTGAGCCCATGAAGCTTTTCTATGAGCTCTTTGCTCGTCAGGTTCAATTCCTTGGCTAAATTATATACCCTTATACTCATTCCTTATCCTTTTCCTCTTTGTTCTCTTCTCTTTCCTCTTCAGTCTTCACTCTTTGCTCCTTGCTCTTTATATCCCTAACCTCATGCACCTTCTTTTCCATCAATTCCTTTGCTGATATGACTATCTTCTCAGCGGTCTTTTTGCCAATCCCTTCTACCTTTGTAAGTGTTTTAATATCTGCACCTGCTAAATCACCTGTGGTCTTGAAACCTGCTTTTTTAAGTGACTTCTCTATCTTTGGGCCTACGCCTTTAAGCTCGCTAATAGAGATATCCTTAACCCTTTCCATCTCAGATTTACTTCTTATGTCAATATTCCAACCTGTGAGCTTTGCAGCCAGTCTTACATTCTGGCCTTTTTTGCCTATAGCAAGTGACAGCTGGTCATCTGCCACAATTACCTCAGCCCTTTTCTCAGTTTCATTTATCTTAATACTCGATACCTCTGCAGGGCTCAAACTCGCAGATATAAACTCTGATACATCTGCTCCCCAGCGGATTATATCAATCTTCTCTCCGTCTAATTCCCTGACAATATTCTTGACCCTCTGCCCCCTCATGCCAACGCAGGCGCCAACAGGGTCAACCTTGTCATCCTTTGAGTATACAGCAATCTTTGACCGATGTCCTGCCTCTCTTGAAACAGACTTTATCTCCACAATCCCTTCATAGATCTCAGGTACCTCAAGTTCAAATAACCTCTTCACAAGACCATGGTTCGTCCTTGAAAGCAATATCTCAGGCCCTTTTGGCGTCTTTTTAACCCCGAGTATCAATGCCTTTATTCTATCGCCCTGCCTGTATTCTTCACCCGGCGGGATTTCCCGTCTAGGCAATATGCCTTCTGCCCGGCCAAGATCTACAATAATCACACCCTTCTCAAATCTGTGAACGCTGCCAGAAGCAATATCATTAACCTTATGCTGGTACTCGTCGAAAACTACATCTCTTTCTGCCTCACGGATTTTCTGTATAATTACCTGCTTGGCTGTCTGCGCAGAAATCCTGCCAAAGTCTCCAGAGACCTCTTTCCCATCAGGCGTAAACACCTTAAAGTCGCCTGTCTCATTATCAAATTCAACCTTTATATCACTAATGTGCTTTCCGACTTTCTTGCGGGCAGCGCTTATAAGCGCAGATTCTATCGCCTTTATAAGAATCTCCTTCTTGATGCCTTTGTCTCTCTCGATGCTGTCCAAAATTGTCAATAGTTCCTGATTCATAGTTGCTCCTTAACCCCTTAACTTCACAAAATAAGCATTGCTTATTTTGTGAAGTTAGCTCTTATATTAGATCTCCGCTTCCTGACGTGCCCTAGTAATATTTGCAAAAGGTATCTCCAAAACCCCCTTTTTTCCCGTATCTATCTTTATAGAGTCTTCCAATATCTCTTCAAGCCGGCCTATATATTCCTTCTTGTCCAAAATAGCTTCCTTCAATGTAACCCTGACTATCCTGCCTCTGGCCCGCTCATAGTCTCTTTTTATCTTGAAAGGCCTATCTATCCCAGGAGAATCGACCTCTAATATATAGCTATCGGTTATTACATCACTCTCGTCCAGGGCCCCGTTTATCTTCTCATTCAGTTCAACGCAATCCGAAAGCGTAATACCTCCGTCCTTATCTACCAGAATCCTCAAAACCTGCCTACCGGCCTCTTTCCTATAGCTAAGCTCTACGAGCTCAATATCTTCTTCCTGTAAAATGGGCTCTATGATCTCTTTAATCCTGTCTAACATAGGCAAACAAAAAAAGTGGGTATAAAAACCCACTTCTAAATTACGACACCTCCCTTTCGTAAGAGTAGTTAGAGTATACTACATCCTGCGAAAGCTTGTCAAGAGAAATCTCGCCTTCGGCTCGATGATTACAGAGATTTCCTGCTCATTGAACGTGCAATTTAGATTGCAGTGATTACATAAACATAATCTCTGTAATCTGAATTAATCGCTGTAATCAGAGAGCACTGCCTGTTTTTAGACTTTTTCAGTGCTCTCTCTGAAAGCTATACTCTCTTATTAGCTCTCAATCTATCTAAGTCTAACCGGTCTTGCGCTCTTTTTGAAGAACCTTTTGACTTTATGCCTGTTTAATATTTTGAATAGATCTCTGTAATCTGAGCTTATA
>CAYZNX010000023.1:0-11811 GCA_964479825.1 uncultured Planctomycetia bacterium
CATTTTGCCCAATAAACCTGTCCCGAGCGATAGCGAGGGATTGGGCAACTACATCACTACGAAGCACTGGAAGCAGGGTATCTGCTGTGACACAGAGGCCTTGGTTTTGCATTTCTCTCAAATACCCCAGATACCCCATTTCCTTTCCCTTGAGGTCCTGGCCATATCCTTCAAGGAAGATAATGTAGCTTGACAAATCCAGATTATTGGCTTTAAGTGAAGCTAAGGTACTATTGGCACAGGCCTCTGCAAGCTCCTCTTCTGTAGCAGGGTCTCCATCTGCGCCTCTTTCATGTGCTAGTTCTTCTGAGAGGACTGAGGTAAGGAGAGTAGATATGAAGTTCTCGTCTTCTCCTGCTTCTATCATAGCCTCAAGGTCAGACGCGTTCAGGACTATGATGTTATTTTGTCTGTGGTCACCTGCAAGGAAGTCATATCTATCGGCCAGGATTATAGATGTATGTGGGGACAGGGCTCCATCTGGGTAGATTGAATGTGAGTTAGTTACAGCGCCCTGGAGATTCTGCTGGATTAGTTGCACTAATTTGGCTCTTGTTTCTTGTTTTCTCCCTTCTTTAGGCGGGCCGTGGATGGTAAAGGTGACATTTTGGCCAGTTTCATCTTGTAATCCTATATCCTCTCCTAACTGGGGTATAGTGCTTACATCAAAGTTACCGATACTATAAACATCCTCTCCTATCATGAATCTCTCAGTGGTTGGCTGGCCTTCTTTGTCTTTGGTAAGGCTCTTGTCCTTGGAGAGGAGGGAAAAGTGGGAAGGAGATTTAGGCTGTGGCGCCACACCCACGTTCACATAAACAGGAATTCTTACTTCTTGTTCTTGTTGCACTACGGCGAGTCTTCTCACTTGCTCCATTTGTTCAGTCTCTATAACTTGATGAACACGTTCAACTGATACTGTAATTGTCACAGGAACAGGGAGCAGTTGTTTCAATAATTCCTTCTCACGCTCTGACTTGACTATAATCTCCCTAACCTGACCATCATGAATCAGGCGTACCAGGTCATCAAATGATACTCTTTGTTTTACCATCCCTTCTGTGAGGATTACGGCTGTCTCAATATTCACTTCACCGACGCCAATGGTTGTGTAGACTCTAACCAATTGCCCTTCACCTGGTCCTGCATTGAGTCGAGAAGGTATTAACCCATCTTTTCCCTCTTCTCCTGTCAGAACAGACTCCCCAGAAGGTGGCTCCTCGAGGAACACATGGACGTCGCCGCCCGATGATTCCCTGTCCATTTGAATGGTTACCAACACATACTGAGCACTTGCTGATGCTACCTCTAAGACGATTCCGCCGATATCTGTCGTATCGTACAGCATACCGTCTCTCTTTTGAATATTGACGACTTGAAAGTGACGTTTTGCCTTGAGGGTAGCTTGCTGGAATATCTTAAGCATCTGTGCTTTCGCGATAGGGTTCTCGCTCAGATCAATTCCTCTTGGCTTGACATGGATTCTGCCGCCAACCCGGAGAGCGCTGACAATCCAATCAAACGGATAGCTATCTGGGTCATTCAGGTCGAGCAAATCCAGCGAGAGTAGTTTATCAAAGGTTCCAAAAGGGAGCCTATTTTGGAATAACACGTTATCGGTACCCCCCTGGGTGAGTGTCTCGGCATAGTAAGTCCCCATCAGTCCTCGGATATCAGCATACCTGATATCATCTCTGAGTAGCAAGGAATGGACTTCTGGCACGGCACTAACACGCAAGAGATCTTCGGCAAGAAGACGGTCAAGCTCCAATACGCAGTATCCCGTTGCCTCTTGTGTGCGCTCGCCTGCGGCGATGGTGTGTACGCCGACGCCAGCTCCAATTTCTGCAAACTGATCTGATGGAGAAAGCGCCAGCGGCTCCAACGTGTCTCTTGTCGCATAGGGAGTCGAGTGAGAAATGTGCGCTCGTTGAATAACAGCTTCATGAACCAGTCCCACCATCGCGAGGGCATCGTCCTTGATTGGGTCTACTCCATAGAGTAACCCTCTCCAGCCGACCCGTATTCCATATGCTCGTTTCCTCGCTTCTAGAGGCGCTCCGTTAGCACCTATATGGCGTAATGTCTTAATAGCCTCCTGCACTACCGCAGCCTCATTTTCTTCCATTCTGTCAATTACCTGCTGAACATTTCCCTCAACCGTCAGATTTTCGGGGAGAATGTGAATGCGGTCAAACCCCCAACGCGTCGGTCTTTCGTCTGCCCAGCGAGCTCGGAGTTGACCTTCTTCATCTTGAGCGGTCTGGACAATATGCAGAACGACTGATTCTTCTACTTGCAGGAGTTGTTCTGCGGCGAGACGTCCAAGTAACTGAACAACGACCCACGGTTGTTTGACCAATTTATCATCCATGACAAAGCCATCCTTTACGATTTTGGTTAACAATGAGATTGCTTCATTGCTCAACGCGGCATCATGAAAGCTGCGTGTCACGAGTTGTGTCATTCGGCGTTGTTGTTCGATCTCATTCCCCGCCATGAGGATGGCTTGTATAAAGGATTGTGCTGTCGCCGCCTTGAAGTCCGGAATATCAGGAATACTATGAGTGGGCTTTTCGAGAATGACTATATCATCCGGTACCAGGAAAAACCCTGAGGCCGTGGCCATCCAATTGTGGATTCGTTTATTCCCCTCCTTTGTCTCAATTCCTCGAACCGCGGCATAAACCCGATCGATCTGAGGCTGAGGTAACCACTCAACACGTTGCCACCCCTCTTGAACCAAATACTCAGCACCAGCCTGTGCGTCCTTGTGGTTGAGAATCAGCAAACGGTCTCCAGGTTCAAGGTATTGTGCTAGGATGTTGAAATGCTGCTGAAGCAGAACAGGGTCATCTCCACAGAGGAAGTCCATAAATCCTTTTACGATGATGGTCTTGTGAGGTGTAGTAATTGCGTCCTGCGTGGCGGTGCGATAAAAGTCAGCTGCATCGTGCGGACGTTTAGATGGTGAAGGCAGTTCTATTCGGAAATATCTTAATTGGCCCATGTACTCGGCTGCCTCCCGCCCCGTCATGCGCTCCACATACCTGCCAGCGGTATCCTGAAGTCCCTCGCGATCAAGCGCCACAGTGGGTGCCACGCGGGCAGGAAAAATGTCGTCGCCGGCTATTGGATAGACCAGTGTATGACCATTTACAACACCCCTGGCTTTTAAGAGCTCCAATAAGGCTTCGTAGAAACTAATCAAGCGCATTGGGCCTTCATCAAGTCTATCTTCCATAATACCTTCCGGCGGCGTCGCATACGCCACCACTCGTTCCACCAATTCTTCCGAGGTGGAGGATGGTTCGGCTGGGGTTGTAGCTGGTTGTCCACCAGCATACGTATTATGCGCAAATATGCCATTCCCGATAAAGTTATGCGTGCCATCTACTTCGATATCATACACATGCTCATAGCCAACATATTCAATGGAGGCGATTTCGTCCCAGAGGATATCAGAAGCTGATGGTGCAACAATATCTTCTTCTGCTGATGTTTCAGGGATAAACATATCTGACAGACTGAGTGTGATTAAGTATAAACGAAAACCATTGACAATATTTGTTAAACTAAGTATATTATTCCTATGCTTGAGAAGGTGCCAAATGAGTGACGAAAAATATTTTTGGGAATTGCAGAGGATGCTTTCTGCAGAGTTTAGTAAATATGTGCTATCACATTCTGAAATAGATAACCAGATACCTAACAATGCCCAGATAGTATTCCAACTTAAAGGCAATGCTGAATTTAATGACTGGAGTGGAAAAGTAGGGCTTAGCCAAAGAGAACCTAACCAGCCAGTTATTATCATTGAGATAGATGAACTTGCTCCACCCTTGGAATCAAGGCTAATCAATCCCCATCTGGTAGCAACTCTGTCTAAATAATCAGAACCTATCTGCGATTCTTTTTTTGGTAACTGATTCAATATAGGCACCCCAATCTCATCCCCTACATTTAAGTCTTTAATCTTGAGCCATTCTGTGTGGTAGTCGCAGGCTTTAGCCTGCGTAGAAGGTGTATAGCTTTGCGCAACCTGAAGGTTGCGGCTACCTCGAATCTTCACTAAATACGGATGATTTATAGTAGTCTTTATAGACTTTCCTGACTCTGTAGTGAGTCTATATACAGGTTTTATCCCCATATCAAGCAGGACGTTTATTCTGTGGGGTTCAATCTTCTGGGTTTGTTCGTTGAGAGACAATACATAATCTCCAGGCTTTACTTCAACTATGGGTTTTAGTTCAATCTTGGATTTTGGATTGTCATTTTGAATTTTGGATTTTGATATTTGCATTTTTGCCGATACTATCGGCAGCAGCGTATCTCCTGTGACACAGAGACTCGCAGTACCGTTTGCGCCTGATTCAACGGCCTGAATTACACCGTATACCTCAGGGAAATAATCTCTTACAGCTGCCACTGGATTAATAGTAAAAACAGGCCCTTCAACATAAACCGACTGTTCAAAATCACTGGGCAATGCCTGTAAATAATCAACAAATCGTTTAACAAGGTGTGGATATTTTGTTAGCATGTGATTCCAAAAATCAACATCGCCAAATAATGGCCTAACATTGACTAAACCGTTATAACCAGGGCCTGTTTCCCTCATATCCCTTGGCGTAGGGTGAACTCCATGAATAGTATCAAATGCCACTTTCATATCAGTAGGGCCATATACTGCAATCTCTGAGAAAGGTTCCCAGCGAATATTGGGTCTATGGCGTGTAGTAATTAGAGTAACTAAATGTTTATAAAATAGTTGACACACAACCTGTGCAAATGTCTCTTCTCCGAATCGTTCAATTATAGTATCCAATGCCTTGCTGTAATTCTCAAAGGTGATAGTTGCATACCTAGTTTTTAGTAAAGCTTCTTGGACGTTTTGAGATATTAATTCTAACGTCCCTTTACTAGCTTCAACACTACCCCATCGTTCATATTGCATACCTTGAAGAGCCATATATGTGCAGTATTCTGCTCGAGTCATGCCATAAAGTAGTGCACGATCTAGTTCTGCAGGTTTATGCCTAACAATCGCCTCTATTTCTTCTGATGATAACCGCCATACCCTGCGCTTGGCTGTCTGGTCAAGATGAGTACCTTTGTAATACAATAGTCCAGCGGTGCTCTGAATATGCCACGGATTGTCAAAATGAGTACCTCTAGAAAAAACTTCATAATTCCCAGAAAGAATATGCAGGGCATTCCCGCCAATAGGGCCTTCTCCTCTCGAAGAGATTCTCATAAAACTTTCACCTGCGACATTATCAAGGTCTGTTTTTGAAACCTGGGTAACAACTAATCTACCTTGTATTCCTCCTTCAAATAGAATTATATCTCCTGGTTTAACCGTGGTATGGTCAATAGCGCCTCCCGCCATAATTCCTTCAACAACCTTCTGCACCTCGGGATAACCTAATGGGCGTTCTGGCATTGAAATATTAAAGCGTTCATGGATAATCTTAAACCCTCTTTCTGCAAACTTATGACTTTCTTCTTCGGAACCTCCAAGATAAGTCCCATATTCTCCGTTCCTTGCATCATATGTACACGACCGCGTCACTAGCTTACCTTCTTTATCCTCACCTACCCATACAAACAAATATTCATATGTCCTAGGATAGTATGTAACCGAAAAATAGCCTGGTTCATTTAGACGGCCTTCTTCGTATGTCAATCGTTTATCTTTATCAATACGTTCAAACAATTCAATGCCTTCGAAAGAACTCTGCCTTTTTCCTTCTGCTCCTCGTTCAATTGTCTCAGCCAACTCATGGAACTCCCTTCTCACATCCTCATCAAAAACCCATGGATTTCTATTAGCCCAAACTATGATTTCTAATCTCATTTCTTCTTCTGAAAGATTTTTAATCTTATTTAATAGTTCCAAAAGATTGGCGATATCTCCTTTATATAATTCCTCATGGGTTCCTAACTGAGCCTGGGCTTGCGCGACATTGTTCAAGCTATAGCGTTCAAGAATATTATCTAGATTTTCAGCTTGATTCTGGATAGAGAGTATTTCTTGTTCTGCAAGTGGAAGGCCGCTATTTTTATGATGAGTAATTTCATCGATTAAAGCGAGTTCAATAAGAAAAGGCGGTGCCCTTAAGTCAACTAATATAGCTTCGCCTGGGATATACTCTGCCACGCGGTCAAGGCCACAGACTAGATAAATAGACAGGTCAGGAAAATCTGGGTATTTTTCTTTAAGAAAAGTAATGTTTTTTTGAAGTTCTCCTCTCTTTTCTATAAATTTAGCTTCATCTATTACCTCATCAGTCAAGTCTGACATCCAAGTTTGCTCAAGATGTTCAGGATTCTTCAATTCCTTCAAACATCTTACAAATACATTTAAGTCATCCCTTTTGTCCATATTTTCCTTTAAAACCATTTCTTTTATCGTGACATAATATCTGCTTGCTACAGCAAACAAAAAACCTGACGTAGCGCGCAGTCCATTAAAACCATATTCGTCATAATGCGCACGTTGCTCAGGGTCGCTTAGCACGCCATATGCTTCATTTATCTCCTTGAATCTTTCTTCTGCGCCAGGTCCTTTATTAATATCCGGATGATATTGCTTGGCTAATCTTCTATAGGCTCTTTTTATGTCATCATTGCTAGCATCTCTTGGAACGCCAAGAATTTCATAATAATCTCTTTTCTGCCCTGCTGTTTGCGATCTCTCTTCATACAGTTGTTGCGAAAGCGCTGCATATATCTGATCGTAAAGCCTGCCCAAATCAACACGCAATACTTGTATCTTTTTTCTTATATCGGAAAATCTTTCGCCAGCCAATCTATCATCTCTAGTTACAGCCGCAGTATCTATTGCACCCTCAATATGCCTTATACTGCCTTGTGCGGATTCAATGTCTCTTGAAAAACTGCCCTGTCTTTCTGGTTTAAGAGAATCATATAACCCTTTTGTATCAGAAAACTGCCTCCTAACCTCCTTAAGCGATTGCGCAATATCATTATTTTCGCGCAACCTTTTCTCCTTCAACAACCGGCTTTTGTGAGATTCTTCTAATTTTTCCAAGTCCGCGCTTAATTTAACAAGATCTCTGTTCATTCTCCCTATCTGCAATTCACTTATCTGACCAGATTGTAACAACTTATCTATCTCAACAGAAAAAAGTTGAAAACGAGAATTCAACTCATTTAGGCCTTCTATTTCAGGATCGTTTATACTGATCTCTTTGAATAAACGAGCTAATAAATCCTGTATTTTTTCTTTTTGGCGCTTCAAGCCTTCAAGACTTTCTTCAGGCCTTTCTCCAATATCAACTCTGTATATCAAACTAGTCAAACTAGTCAAATGGCCAGGATCCGCTACAGCAGCTCCCGACATGAAATTACCAAGAAAAATGTATATAAAATCTGGCTCATACTCCAAGCAAGTCTTTAAATAAGATCCATCATGAAATATAACTCTAATTGAACGTGTTTTATTATCAAAATCAACCCTGCTTTTTTTAAGCGATGTATCTACGCTTATATTTATTCTTGCAGCGCCTCTTAATATCCAGCATAGGTTTTTTAATCTTATATCTTCACATTTTAAAATTTTTAATAATATTCTCGTTAAAGCGTTACTAATTCTACTCTTATCTGTATCAGTAATATCGTCTGAAAAATCGGCTTTTAGCAGAAGAGACTTAATATGTTCTTCGTCAGGGATAACCTCTACTTCAATAAATTCTGTTCTACTAGTCGCCTCGGATAGTTTTTTATGTTTTTTAATATATGCCTGTAATTCATTAATGTCTTTCCGCGAAGCAGAGTAGCTTACATCTGTTGCGGTATTTTTCCACTCGTAATCAGAAACCCTGGGATTTGCTCCCCATAAATTCCAAGGAAGTCCAGTGGTAGAAAAAATAAATGCGTAGAGCATAGCACCGATAAGAAAATCCTCTGTCAACTCTCTTGCTTTAGCTACAGATGGCACATTTATGAGAAGTTGATTGTGATATTTATCAAACAATACATATGCAGCTCTATGACTCATATCAGGATCAACCTTAATACGCACATTTGGAATATTACGTCCACCTAAAAGCAAATCTTCTGACACATGCCTGTGTAATTCTCTGAGGATAGCAGAACCACCTTGGTCAGGCTTTGTATCTACTATGGCGGTAAAGGCATTGATGAGCTTATCTTTGATTTCATTGGCAAGATAAGTATCTGAAATCCCTTCAATCCTTATATGTTCATAAGAAAGCGTAGCGCCTGCTACCATGTGTGTATAAAAACGGTAAAGAAGAAAGCGGGTATCTTTCCAGTTTTTATTCACAAAATCTACGACCGAATGAATATTAAACAAGAAATGAAGTAAGGCCTCTTCTTCTACTGGTCTTTTGTCCTTTTCTGGAAAAACATCAATACCTCCTCTTATTTTAATTATATCACCTGAAAGTCTTGCCCAATCTAAACTATCTTGCACCATCTCGCGACTCGGCAGTAGCCTAACAAATCCTGCTTCTGGTTCCTGCAAATAAACGCCTTCAGGCGTAAGCTGTAACACAGGCCCTTGGTTTATATGGACTTCGATTGCTAATACTTCTTCACCTTGTCTAAGCCATCTTATTATTCCTTTAAATTCTGGTGTTTCAATGCGATCACTCTGGACAGATGTAATACCCATATCTGCATATCGTTGTGCATCTATATCCGAAAGCTGTTCAAGAAATATATCATCAAAAGACAGGCGTTCATCAATTTCTTGGCTTAGTAAACCTGCAATTGCTGTTATTCTATTTGCTGCATCTTTCAAATCTGGTTCACCTGCCATTTCTCTAACTGCAGACTCTATTGTTTGTGTCACTTCTAGCACTTCTTTAAGCAAGCCTATTTCACTATCCGACAGGCTTTTGCGGCTCGCTAAAATATCATCACAACCACTATCAAGAAGCATTAATAACCTCTCCAACATAGCCGGGTTTTGTAAATGGGTTTCCACCGCAGTCTTTATTTCTGGGAGTAATTTGTCGATACTTTCACCTTTACGATACTGTTCAGCAATACTATCAATATTTATATGTAATCTCAACCACCCCACATACCCCTTCTCTCCTTCAAGATCCACGCCATATTTCTCAAGGAAGGCGATATACTTTGCCAAATCCTGATTATTGGCTCTGAGTGAAGTTAGTGTGGTTGCGGCGAGTGCTTGTGCAAGCTCCTCTTCTGTAGCAGGGTCTCCATCTGCGCCTCTTTCATGTGCTAGTTCTTCTGAGAGGACTGAGGTAAGGAGAGTAGATATGAAGTTCTCGTCTTCTCCTGCTTCTATCATAGCCTCAAGGTCAGACGCGTTCAGGACTATGATGTTATTTTGTCTGTGGTCACCTGCAAGGAAGTCATATCTATCGGCCAGGATTATAGATGTATGTGGGGACAGGGCTCCATCTGGGTAGATTGAATGTGAGTTAGTTACAGCGCCCTGGAGATTCTGCTGGATTAGTTGCACTAATTTGGCTCTTGTTTCTTGTTTTCTCCCTTCTTTAGGCGGGCCGTGGATGGTAAAGGTGACATTTTGGCCAGTTTCATCTTGTAATCCTATATCCTCTCCTAACTGGGGTATAGTGCTTACATCAAAGTTACCGATACTATAAACATCCTCTCCTATCATGAATCTCTCAGTGGTTGGCTGGCCTTCTTTGTCTTTGGTAAGGCTCTTGTACTTGGAGAGGAGGGAGAAATGGGGAGGAGAGCCTGCACTGCGTGGTTCTATCCCTTTCTCAGTATCTGGCGAAACTCCTGAAATTCTGCAATATTCACCCAATAATCTGGGATTATTCCAATTAGTCTTAAGAATTGGATTGCTTTTCTTCTCAAGGGTGTATATAGGCTTTTTATCTGGTTGATCTTTAATGGAATTTTTTATATCAATTGTTTGATACCCAAGTCCTTGAAACCATCTACCTACCACTGTAGCCTCAAACACTACCCCTCTATCTAATGCCTGTAAAGTCTCTCGATTTGCAATAATGAATTTTATTCTATGACCAATCGGTGCAAAGCTCATGATATACTCAGTGATTGCCTTACCTATTCCCTTTCTTCTTAAATCCTTTGGGGCATCATTAAAAAACCTCTCTATTTCTTCGTCACTTCTTAGTGGCAAGCTATCAAGATAGGCATAGAAAAACTTTATCTGTGGACGATATTCTTCATCTCCACCAAAAAGTATATAAGTTGCCATTGTCCTAAGTAATGAAGTCTCTTTTTCAGGTCTCGCAATATATTCAGGGGTATATTTACGAAATCTCTGTATTTCCTCATATATAGCCTGATAATCAAAAATTGTTATCCATCCTATATGCATAATTCCATCTTCATCCTCTTGAAGCCCCGTAGACATCCCTACTGGATACTCAAATTTTCTTTCATCATCTGAAACCATCCTCACCCAAATCATATAATGAGGTTCTTCTCCAGCAGCTACAAAAAAACCGCGATCTACAAAATCTTCCTGTATCTCGATTTGATATTCTTGCATAGGATCTTGAGGTGTTGAAAATAAAATCTCATCTCCTTTCCCTGCAACCAACGCATCTATAATGGAAGTCTGAGGTGTTGAGGTAATACTGGCTGAGTCAGGGCCCTGTGTATACGTATTATGCGCAAATATATTATTCCCGATAAAGTTATGCGTGCCTTCTACTTCGATATCATACACATGCTCATAGCCAATGTATTCGATGGAGACGATGTGATCCCATATAATGTCAGAGTCGTCCTCTGTCATTGCGAATTGACCTGCATTTTCTACCTGTGAAGCAATCACATGAGAGATTGCTTCGTCGCCTCCGGCTCCTCGCAATGACACAGGAATTGACATTACTCCCTCCGCATATGCATTGCTTGACAAGTTATTAAGGATATGATATGCTCCTCTAATAACATAGAGAGGAGGCAATACCATGAAATCCATGAAAGCAAAATCATTAGTTAAGCTGCCAATGAAACAACCTGTTAAATTAGAAGCATTGGAGAAAATCGCAGCCATACCTGAAGAATTCAAAAAATCTGGCCTTATCTCAAAAGATTTTAAGGCAGGAGTAGTAGTAGATAAAAGCGGCTCTCCAAGATATTTTATCTTTGATACATACTCATTGTGGGATCTACTTTGTACTGCTGATACTAAATTTGAAGAAAATGCTTCAGCTAAAGAGTATGTATTCCATAATCCATTAGGCTGGCTTATTGATGCCATTGAAGTCCGGCTTCCCATCAACCCTAAGTTAGCATTAAGATTAAAGAAAGGCATTGAAGAAGCTAAAAAGCTAGGATTAGTGCCTTTTGAAAAAATCAAACATGAATTAGGCTTATCCTGATTCAGATTATGCTTAAGCAGATTGAATTCACTTCCTGCGGAGAGCGGGAATTCAAGAAACTTCCCATCCAGCTGCAAAAGCGAATCATAGAAAAGATTGAGTTGTACATCCAAAGTGGAAATCCCTTGTCTTTTGCTAAACCTCTGATTAACCTGCCTCCTGCCACCCATAGATTCAGAGTCGGAAAATACCGTATCTGCTTCTACCTTCAAAGTTCCAGTATTGTCATTGATGGGGTTGACTCCAGAGAAGATGCCTACCGCAGAAAATGAAGCCCCTCCAGGCTGAAATATGGGATTCCTTGAGCGGAATACCGATCCCGCCATTGGTTTCTGTGGCGGGTGAATGTATAAACTTTCCTTTTTCGGCACTGCAATCTCCTGGCCTGCTCTTAATTCCGAAACCTTTACCCATTTACCCTCATGGAACTCAGTATTTAGTCTGCCCTCGCAAT
>CAYZNX010000024.1:0-11807 GCA_964479825.1 uncultured Planctomycetia bacterium
TGGTGATTGTACCCGGTCTTGCATTTGACAAGGGATGTAATCGTCTTGGCCACGGGCAGGGCTATTATGACCGTTTTCTGAAGGACATTCCTAAGGGTACGCAAAAGATAGGCCTTGGTTTCAGATTTCAAGTAGTAAACAAAATACCTACCACAAAAAACGATATCTCTCTCACCAAGGTTATTACTGATTAAATTTCACACTATAGATGTAGTTCATGGAGGATTCCTTTTAAACCACAGAGGCCACAGAGATTATTAGAGTTTTTCTCTGTGGACTCAAGATAGATATTTATAAAACAATAAAAGAGGTTATTTAAGAAGAGGACACAGAGAAAGAGTTTTTTAAAGAAAACCCAATAAATTCTCTGTGTTCTCTGTGGTTAACTTGAGTGCTCATTTGAGGAGGTGCTTAGAGATGGATTCAACATTGAAGATGATAGTATCTTTTATAGAGGTCGTAGTTTTTATTTTAGTTTTTTTTGCCGGTTATTTTATAAGGAGATTTTTTTCTGAAAGACATCTGAAGGAGACAGAGGAGAGGACTAAAAATCTCCTTGAAGAAGCAAAGAAAGAATTTGAGAATAAAAAGAAGGAGATGGAATTAGAGGCAAAGGACCTAAGGTTTAAGTTGCGTTCGGATTTTGAGCGCGATACAAAAACTAGACGGGAAGAGCTTTTGAATCTCGAGAAGAGATTGGCACAGAAGGAGGAGAATATAGACCGCAAGGTAGATATCCTTGAAAAGAAAGAGAGGGAGATTTCAAAAAGAGAATCTCTTCTTGTCGGAAAAGAGCAATCCATTGAGTCCAAACAACAGGAGCTTTCGGTGCTTATTTCAGAAGAGAAACAGAAGTTACAGAGGATTTCCGGTCTAAGCGTAGAAGAGGCTAAGAAGCTGTTTTTGCAAAGGGTTGAGGAGGACGCTCAGCGTGAGGCACAGGTCTTATTTAATAAGAAATTAGAGGAGGCCAGGGAGGCAAGCGATAAGAAGGCCAAAGAGATTTTGACCACAGCTATACAGAGATGCGCCGCAGAACATGTTACAAATACTACTGTCTCTGTTGTGTCTCTGCCGAACGATGAGATGAAGGGGAGGATTATAGGTAGAGAGGGCCGGAATATAAGAGCCCTTGAGATCGCCACAGGGGTTGATGTGATTATTGATGATACGCCTGAGGCAGTTATCCTCTCAGGTTTTGATACTGTAAAGCGCGAAATAGCCAGGATAAGCCTCGAGAGACTTTTGCAGGATGGCAGGATTCACCCGGGACGCATAGAAGAGGTAGTGAGCAAGGTGAAGCAAGAGATGGATAATACCATAAAAGAAGAAGGAGAACATACTATTTTTGAATTAGGCCTTCAGCGTGTGCATCCTGAAATTGTAAAGTTAGTAGGCAGGTTAAAATACAGGACCAGTTATGGCCAGAATGCCTTACAGCATATGAAAGAGGTCAGTCTGATAATGGGGACCATGGCTGGGGAATTGGGTTTAGATGTGAATCTGGCAAAGAGGATAGGCCTTCTGCATGATATAGGAAAGGCAGTGACGCATGAGGTAGAAGGGCCTCATGCAAAGATCGGCGCAGACATCGCAAAGAAATATGGAGAGTCACAGCAGGTTATCAACGCAATACTTTCCCATCACGAAGAAGAGGAGCCGGCTTCTGTTTATGCTGTCCTCCTGCAGGCCGCTGATACGGTCAGTGCTACAAGACCAGGCGCACGAAGGGAATCACTGGAGAACTATATAAAACGTCTTGAAAAGTTGGAATCGATAGCTGATTCGTTTGAAGGCGTGGAAAAGGCCTATGCTATTCAGGCAGGCAGAGAGGTCAGGGTGATATTACAGCCGGAAAAGATAAGTGACCTGCAGGCGATAGGGCTTGCCAGAGAGATCAGGAAGAAGATAGAAGAAGGGCTTGAGTATCCAGGCCAGATAAAAATAACAGTAATTAGGGAAACTAGGGCTATAGAGCATGCAAAGTAATACTTAAATTAGAGATGAGATTTGTGATTTGGAATTTAGTAAGGTTATTATGCAATTAGGAGTTATATGAAAGTTTTACTGATCGGTGACATAGTCGGTCGACCTGGAAGAGAGGCAGTGAAAAAGATAGTCCCACATCTTCGCAGGGACAGGCACATAGATTTTGTTATCGCCAATGCCGAGAATGTCGCTGGCGGTTCAGGTCTGACCCCTGCTACCATAGATGAATTATTAGACGGAAATATAGAAGTCTTGACCTCAGGAGACCATATCTGGAAGAGAAAGGAAATATACGAAACCTTAGAAAGAAATCCTAGGGTATTAAGGCCGGCTAATTTTCCATCTTCCTGCCCGGGCAGAGGTTCAACTGTCATCAAATCGAACTCAGGCATGGCAGTGGGTGTAATAAATGTCCTCGGAAGGGTTTTTATGAAAGGCATAGATTGTCCTTTCAGAAGGTCAGAGGAAGAAGTAGAAAGGATTTCTAAAGCTGCAAAGATAATTTTAGTGGACATACATGCAGAGGCTACAAGTGAGAAGATTGCATTGGGAAGATTTTTGGATGGGAGGGTTAGCGTCATATTCGGAACTCATACGCATGTTCAAACAGCGGATGAAAAGATCCTGCCAGGAGGGAGCGCGTATATAACCGATCTGGGTATGACAGGGCCACAGGATTCGGTGATAGGCCGTAAGACAGATATAATTATAGAACATTTTCTTTCCTGCATGCCCATAAAATTTGATATGGCAGAGGGCGATATAGAGCTCCAAGGGGCCATTGTCGGGATAGATGAGGCAAGCGGGAGGGCATCTTCTATAGAGAGGGTAAAAGAGAAAATACAAGATTATATTTAAACCCTGAACCCAAAACCCGTTAGATTTGTTTAGGTTTTCTTAAGGCATGACTCAGGACGGCAGATATATCTATAAAGTAAGCGAGCTGACTTCAAGGGTCAGGATAATCCTTGAGGATTCTTTTTCAAATATATGGGTAGAGGGAGAGATATCTAATTTTAGCGCCCCTACGTCGGGCCATCTTTATTTTACATTGAAGGATGAAAAGAGCGAGTTAAAGTGCGTATTTTTTAAAAGCAATAACGAGAAGATAAAATTTGAAATAAAAGACGGCATGCAGGTGATCTGTTTTGGCAGGATAACCATATTTGAGAAGCGAGGCCAGTATCAATTGAATGTTGTAAGGATGGAGCCGAAAGGCGTAGGCGCCTTACAGCTTGCCTTTGAACAGTTAAAGGAGAGACTTTTTAAAGAAGGGCTATTTGATAGTTCTCATAAAAAATCCATACCAATGTTTCCCGATAGAATAGGGATAGTAACCTCTTCCACCGGTGCGGCTATAAGAGATATGCTTCATGTGCTGAATAAAAGGTTTCCAAACATAGAGGTCATTATAAATCCTGCAAAGGTACAGGGCGAAGGCGCGAAAGAAGAGATAGCAAGCGCCATAGAAGATTTCAATAAGCTGGGCGATATTGACACAATAATAGTTGCTAGAGGCGGCGGCAGCCTGGAAGATTTATGGGCATTTAATGAAGAGATAGTTGCAAGGGCGATTTATAATTCAAAGATACCTGTTATAAGTGCTGTTGGCCACGAGATAGACTGGACCATAAGCGACTTTGTTGCGGATCTGAGGGCGCCTACGCCTTCGGTTGCAGCAGAGCTCGTCGTAGCAAAGAAAAGCGAGATCGTTGATAGACTGGAAGGCATAGAAAAAAAATTAAAGGCATTCTTAGAGGATGTTGTTAAGGCCCATGAGCAGAATTTGGATGATATCGAAAGGGGATTGGTCTTGAGATTCAGGCATTATATAGAACTGAAAGAAGAGAGGTTTAAACTGTTTTCTGAGAAGCTCGAGATATTAAGCCCTTTAGGTGTTTTGAACAGGGGATACAGCATTAGTTTTAAATTCCCTGGAAGAGAGATACTCAGGGATACAAGGTCCATTAAAAAAGGGGATGAGATAGAGACAAGGGTTTCTAAAGGAAGTTTCAGGAGTAAGGTAGAACATGTTGAATCAGAGAGGTGATGATATGCCAAAGGAATTAAAATTTGAGGAGATGATGAAACAACTTGAGGAGATTGTTGATAGCATGGAGAGCGGCGATATGCCTTTAGATGACTCGTTGAAAAAATACGAAGAGGGGGTAAGGCTCCTCCGCCTTTGTAGAAAACGATTGGATGAGACAAAACGCAAGGTAGAGGTCATTATTAAAAAAGGCGGTAAGTTATCTATTGAGCCGTTCGAGGGGTAAAATCTGGAAATCACACAGAAACTTAACTTCACATTTTTAGCATTGCTAAAAATGTGAAGTTAAGGGGACTTATATTAGATATGGATATCAGGAATTATATTATTGATAAGAAAAGGGCTATAGACAGGGCATTGGATGGGTATCTTCCTTCAGCCAAGACAAAACCGCAGGCAGTCCATAAGGTTATGAGATATGCTGTTTTTCCAGGCGGCAAGCGTATCAGGCCTTTATTGACACTCGCTAGCTTTGAGGCGTGCGCTGGCCGCGGAAAATCCATTCTACCTGTCGCCAGCGCAATAGAACTGATACACATATACACGCTTATCCGTGACGACCTGCCATGTATGGACAATGACGATTATAGGCGAGGGCGATTGAGCTGCCATAAGAAATTTAATGAGCCCCTGGCGCTCTTGGCAGGCGATGCACTCCTTGTGCTGGGCTTTCAACTGCTTTCAGAGTCAGGCAATGCAGGGGTTGTTGAGGAAGTTTCAAAGGCAATAGGGAGTATGGGTACTATAGGCGGGCAGGTAGTTGATATAGAGAGGCAAAGAGCGAAGACCCAGAACTACAAGGGTTTGGGGCAAGTCAAAGAGCAAAGGGTGGAATTAGATGAGCAGTCGGGGAGTTTTTTCGTCTGTCCGACTGCTCATCCTGAGGTCGTCCGAAGGCCGACCGAAGGATCTCATGAGATCCTTCGTCGCTTCGCTCCTCAGGATGAGGGGTCGCAAGACATAGAAAACACCCCGACCCCTCAATTAGATTATATCGTTAGTCGTAAGACAGGTGCTCTTTTTGAGGCCTCTGTTAAGGTTGCCGGGATTTTTAAAGGCGTGGGAAGTGAAAAGATAAACGCCCTTAAAAATTTTGGTAAGCATCTGGGGTTTACATTTCAGCTTGTAGATGATTTAATAGATAATGATGGTTATGTAGATATTTACGGCCAAGACTATGTAAGAAAAATGGCGAGGCTCTTGACTGAAAGGGCAAAGGCTCAATTGGATGTTTTTGGTAAAAGGCGGGATAGGCTTTTGGCAATCGCAGATTTTGTTTTAGAGAGAAGATCTTAACTATGGGAATACTATTAGATAGCATAAATAGTCCGGCGGATTTAAAAAAATTAGGCCTGGACGAACTTCAACTTTTAGCCCACGAGGTCAGGGATGTGATAGTGAGAACAGTGTCAACCTCAGGCGGGCATTTGGCATCGAGCCTTGGCGCAGTGGAACTTACAATAGGGCTTCATTATTGTTTAAATGCGCCCGAAGACAAGATTATCTGGGATGTAGGTCATCAGTCCTATGCCCATAAGCTTTTAACCGGAAGGCGCGATAGATTTAGCACATTGCGCAAGATAGACGGCCTGAGCGGTTTTCCTAATAGATATGAAAGCGAGTTTGATGTATTTACTACAGGCCATGGCTCCACCTCTATTTCGACTGCCCTGGGTATGGCTGCAGGCCGTGATCTGGAGGGCAAGTCCTATAGGGTAGCTGCCGTGATCGGTGATGCATCTTTGGGCGGAGGCATGGCATTTGAGGCGCTCAATCACGCAGGCCATCTCCATAAACAGGTCCTCGTTATCCTAAATGATAATGAGATGAGTATATCCAGAAGTGTCGGTGCATTAAGTAAATATTTAAACAGAATCATAACAGCGCCTATTTATAACAGAATCAGAAATGACATTGAGACCCTTTTGAGGCGCCTACCGCGTTTTGGCTATAGGGTACTGAGGTCGGCCAAACGGTTGGAAGAAGGACTCAAGAATCTCTTGGTGCCTGGTATGCTTTTTGAGGAAATGGGGTTCAGGTATTTTGGCCCTATTAACGGCCATGATATACACACAGTGGTTGGGACGTTAAAGAATATTATTTCCATGAATTCACCTGTGTTGCTGCATTTAGTTACAAAAAAAGGCAAGGGCTACGCATACGCGGAGGAGATCCCTGAAAAATTTCACGGGGTAGGTTCATTTGATGTAATTACAGGGAAGAAGATACTTTCAAAGGCAGAAAGGGGCATATCTGCGACATCTCGGGATATTACGTTTACCTCTGCCTTCAACGAAGCAATCATTGATATTGCAAACAATGATGAAAGGATTGTGGCTATAACCGCTGCCATGCCAGAGGGTACTGGTTTGGATAGATTTTCAAAGGTATTTCCGGATAGATTCTTTGACGTTGGTATGGCTGAGCAGCATGCAGTAGGTTTTGCCGCAGGTATTGCAAGGGCGGGATTAAAGCCAGTGGTAGCTATCTATTCAACCTTCTTGCAGCGTTCTTATGATCAGATAATCCACGATGCGTGCCTCCAGGACCTTAATATTGTATTTATGCTTGACCGGGCAGGTTTAGTCGGAGAGGATGGCCCTACTCATCACGGCGTATTTGATATATCATACCTGCGGCATCTTCCGCGCATAATCGTAATGGCTCCGAGAGATGAAGACGAGTTAAAGGAAATGCTTAGATTTTCGGTTTCATATACTGAAGGGCCTATTGCCATAAGGTATCCTAGAGGCGGGAGCTATAGTTTTGTTTGGCCTGCTGAGATATGCCCTCTGCGTTCGAAGATTGACCTCGGTAAGGCAGAAATGCTCAAAGATGGAAAGGATATTACAATACTATGCATAGGTTATATGTCTCTTGTTTCCCTGCATGCAGCAGCATTGCTTTCTGACGAAGGCGTAGATTGTGAGGTTATAAATGCCAGATTTATCAAACCCCTTGACCTGGATTTGATACTGAAATCAGCACAAAAGACAAAAAAGATATTTACTATAGAAGAGGGTGTTGTTTCAGGAGGGTTTGGTTCTTTTGTCTTAGAGTCTATTCCTGATAATATACGGAGAGGAATTATTATAGAAACAATAGGCCTCCCCGATAGGTTTATAGAACATGGAGACAGGGCTACCTTGCTTGATAGATACGGATTATCGGCGCAAAAGATTAAAGAGACAATTTTGACATGCCTAAGATCAAAATAGACAAAGAAAGGTGCAAGGGTTGTAAACTCTGCATTGTATATTGTCAGAAGGGTTGTATTAGAGAGGATGGTTCTATTACAAAGAGAGGCCTCCAAGTTGTATTATTTAAAGATAAAGGATGCACTGGCTGTTCTTTTTGTGCGATTATTTGTCCTGAGACCTGCATAGAGGTATATAAATAACTTCACACTTTATGCATTGCACAAAGTGTGAAGTTATTTAGGAAGATATGACAAAAAAAGTCCTGATGTCCGGCAATGAGGTCCTGGCAGAGGCTGCTTTGATAGCAGGCTGCAGATTTTACGCAGGCTATCCTATTACACCCCAGAATGAGATCCCTGCTTACATGTCGAGGCGCATGCCAGAAGTGGACGGTGTTTTTATACAAGCAGAGAGCGAGATATCTGCTATAAATATGGTCTTTGGCGCTTCATTGACAGGAACAAAGGCGATGACCTCTTCTTCAAGCCCTGGCATAAGCTTAAAGCAGGAAGGTATATCATACCTTGCTGCCTGCGAGCTTCCTGCAGTGATAGTCAATATTATGAGGGGAGGCCCGGGTCTTGGAAACATTGCGCCCAGCCAGAGCGATTATTTTCAGGCAACAAGGGGCGGGGGCCACGGCGATTATCGCCAGGTTGTTTTGGCGCCGGCAAACCTCCAGGAGATAGTAGATTTAACTATACGCGCATTTGAGCTTGCAGATAAATACAGAACGCCGGTCATGATTTTAGGCGATGGCATATTAGGACAGATGATGGAGCCGGTAGAAATAAGACCAAAGACCAAAGACCAAAGACCAAAGACCAAAAAAGATTGGATCTTGAATGGATGCAAAGGCCGAAGGCCCAGGGTCATAAGGTCGCTTTTATTGGAGAATGGAGAACTCGAAAGCTTGAACGAGAAACTGCAGGAAAAATACAGACATATTAAAGATAATGAGGCTCTTCATGAGGTCTTATATGGAGAGGACTGCGAGGTCATGCTTGTCAGCTATGGCACTACCAGCAGGATTTGCAGAAGCGTAGTAAAAAGACTTAGAGAGAAAGGAACGAAGATAGGCCTATTTAGGCCTATAACGCTTTGGCCTTTTCCGGAAAAGGACTTGAAAAAGATAGCACAACATGTTGATTCTTTTTTAGTAATAGAGATGAGCTGCGGCCAGATGATAGACGATGTAAGGCTCAGCATAGATTGCCGCCGGCCTGTTTACTTTTACGGCCGCTCGGGCGGCGGGGTTCCAACAGAGGAAGAGATAATTACGCACTTAGGGTCATTGCAAAAAACAGGATGATTTTTTATTTGTCATTGCTTCGCTTCGCTCGCAATGACATCCGAATTGTAATTATGAATAAAATATTCTCAAAACCAAAGAGCATGAAGGATGTACCCACTCATTATTGCTCTGGGTGCGGCCATGGCATAGTTCATAGGCTTGTTTGTGAAGCAATAGATGAGTTGGGTATAAGAGAAAGGGTTGTCGGCATCGCACCTGTTGGCTGTGCAGTTATAGCTTATGACTACTGGGATTTTGATGTAACTGAAGCAGCGCATGGACGCGTGCCGGCAGTGGCTACAGGTATAAAAAGGACACGTCCGGAAACAATAGTCTTTGGATATCAGGGAGATGGCGACCTTGCAGCAATAGGCACTGCAGAGATTATCCATGCCGCTAATAGAGGCGAGAATATAACGATAATATTTGTGAATAATGCTGTCTATGGGATGACAGGCGGCCAGATGGCGCCTACTACACTATTAGGGCAGAAGACAAGCACCACGCCTTATGGCCGCGATAAGAAGAGGGATGGATTTCCGCTCAAGGTATGCGAGTTATTGTCTGTTTTGCCAGGGGTCTCGTATGCAGAGAGGGTTTCAGTGCATACGCCGTCAAATATCTTAAAGGCCAAAAAGGCAATGAAGAAGGCATTCGAGAACCAGATTAATGGACTGGGTTTTTCTCTGGTTGAGGCCCTTTCGCCTTGCCCTACTTATTTAGGGCTTTCGCCTGAAGAGTCTATAAAGTGGATTGATGAGAGTATGATAAAAGAATACCCATTGGGTGTATTTAAGACATGAGGGAAGAAATCATCTTTGCAGGATTCGGCGGCCAGGGTATAATGTTTATGGGAAAGGCATTGTCTTATGCGGCAATGAACGAAGCTAAGTTTGTCACATGGATGCCTTCTTACGGCGCTGAGGTAAGGGGAGGGACAGCCCATTCTATGGTGGTTCTATCTGACACTGAGATCGCATCTCCTGTTGTAACAGAACCGACTGTATGCGTGGTCATGAATAGGCCGTCGCTTCAGAAGTTTGAAGATAGGATAAAGACAAAAGGCATGTTGCTAATGAATAAATCTTTAATAGAGAGTAAACCTAAAAGACTGGATATAGAGGTCTTAGAGGTACCAGCTACAGAAATGGCCTTAGGATTAGGGAATCCTCGCGTCAGCAATATGATTATGCTCGGTGCGCTTTTAGCAAAAAAAGGCCTAATAGAGATGCAGTCTTTGATAGATTCGCTTAAAGACGTGATACCGAAAGGACGCAGGGACATGGCAGAGATTAACGAAATAGCAGTTAGAAAAGGTTATGAGTATGGTGCGCGTTAGGTTTGCCCCTAGCCCGACAGGCAACCTGCACATAGGAAGCGCAAGGACAGCACTTTTTAACTGGCTGTATGCAAAGTCGCAATCCGGAAAGTTCATATTGAGGATTGAGGATACGGATAAAAAACGTTCAAGCGATATTTTCCTGAGGGAGATCCTTTCCAGCCTGGAATGGCTTGGCCTGAATTGGGACCAAGGCCCGTATTTTCAGAGTAAGCGTATGGATTTATATTTATCCTACGTAGATATTCTGCTCAAAAAAGGCCTGGCACATAGGGACGGTGAGGCCGTTATTTTTAGAGTGCCTCAGGAAAAAATAAAGATATACGACCTTATCCACGGAGAGATAGAGGTGGATAATTCACTTGTCGGTGAACTGGTTTTGATAAAATCAGATAAGAGCCCTGCCTACAATTTTTCGTGTGTCGTCGATGATATTGACATGAAGATATCCCATATTATAAGAGGAGACGACCATATATCAAACACAAATAAACAGATTGCCTTGTATAATGCCCTTGGAGTAATGCCTCCGAAATTCGCGCATATACCATTGATACTTTCCCCGGACAAATCGCGGCTATCAAAGAGATTCGGCGCAACATCCATTTCTGAATATAGAGAAAGAGGATATTTGCCTGAGGCGATGGTCAATTACCTTGCCCTTTTAGGATGGGCGCCGGGGGATGACAGGGAATTTATGGAAGTAGGCGAGATTGTAAAAAAGTTTAGTCTTAAGCGCATTAATAAGCGGGGTGCAGAGTTTAATGAGGATAAACTGCGCTGGCTTAACGGCGAGCATATAAGAAAGATGGATCTGGATAGTTTCACGAAGCTGGCATCTTCATTCGCAGGAGCCGGCTGCGACCCAGCCTGGTTTACAAAATTCTGCAAATTGTATCATGGCAGATTAAAGACATTAGCTGAGTTTAAGGACGAGCTTAGTATATTTATATCCGAAGATGTTAGTTACGATAAAGAGGCAGCGGAGAAGTTTTTGAAAAGTGACATGGTTTTAGGTATACTAAAGTTAGTAAGAGAAAGGGTAGAGAAGATAAAAGAATTTTCACCTGAGAATATTGAGAGTGAATTGAGGAGGCTTATAGAGGGATCAAGTCTAAAAGGCGGGGATTTAATTCACCCCCTCAGGGTAGCGGTTACTGGCAAGAGCGTTTCGGCCGGCATATTTGAGGTCCTTTCACTTTTAGGTAAGGAAAAGGTTCTTCGAAGACTGGAGAAGGTTATTGAACAATGGAAGAGAAGAGAAGATTCGTAAGGGTTGACTGGCCTATCGTAGTTAAATATAAGACAATAGAAGAGCCATATACCGAAGACCAGATTGTTGGAAAGGATATATGCGAAGGAGGGATTTCTTTTACTGTTTATGAGAGGCTGACAAAAGGCGTAAAATTGGAGTTGGAGATATATGCCCCTTTTGACTCATTGCCTATATTTGCGAAAGGAGATATCGTCTGGATAAAGAGAATCTCTGAAGAGCACGCCAAGACCTTTGAGGTAGGGATTTCATTTTTTTATATAGACCCACATGACCATAAACGTCTCAAGATGTATATAGAGAAAGAATTAAGTAATAAAAAGTTGTCAGGCGATTGATGTATTGTGTAATTATTTGAGCAGTCGGGGAGTTTTTTTTGTCTGTGCGACTGCTCATCCTGAGGAGCGGAGCGACGAAGGATCTCATAGAGATGAGATCCTTCGGCCTTACGGCCTCAGGATGACCCCTCTGTAATGAGGGAAAAACACCCCGAGGGGTCAATTATTTATAATTACAGCACTAGCGATGCCCTGTAGTGCAACGGTAGCACGCTTGGCTCTGGACCAAGTAGTCCTGGTTCGAATCCAGGCGGGGCAGCCAATTTCGGACTGGACTCGAACTTCAACTTAGTCCGAAATTGGCAGAGCAATTGAAAATTGAGC
>CAYZNX010000025.1:0-9654 GCA_964479825.1 uncultured Planctomycetia bacterium
GCGGATGGCCGACTTTGCCCAAAGGGCAAAGCGCCGACTCCCACCTTCCGCACCAAAATTAACAAGATTAACCTTAATAAGAGGTGGGAAATTTTTACTTTTAACTCAGGAAGCTTATTCTTAACGATATCCCACAATATTTCCAAATCTATGCCAAAATATTCATGTGCCAACATATCTCTCAGCCCAGCAATCTTTCTCCATTCAATATCAGGGTGTTTCTTCTTTATATCCTGAGGGATATTCTTTGCAGCTTCGCCAATTATCTCTAAATTCTTACAACCCCATCAACTATCAAATCCTCTTTTTTTAGCTTGTCAACGCTCAAGCCTTTAGTATACTTCTCTATCTTTTGGATTGATTGCAATATGTCATCTAAGTAAAGCTTATAATCATGCATATGAAACTTCCTTTAGCACACTATCTCTGATTCTTGATTTTAACGCGTCTTCGATCACCAGATCGACCTTGCGATTGAATAACTTTTCCAAAAAGAACTTTAGCTCCATATAATTATCAAATGCCTTTTTGTCCTTTTGGAATTCAACAAAGTGTCACAACATAGTAAAATGGCTGAATTTTAAGGAGGCGAAGAAATCTGCGAGAGAAAAAAGTGTATGTATGAGGATGTTGCTTAAAGCAACAAAAGGAGTCTCCAGAAAAGGCACCCAACCTAGTAAAAGGAAGGCCATGCCTGCGAGTAACGATGCAAATAACGCTGGTATTATAAACAGGTTGGCTATAATAGCGACAGGTGTTATTATCTTAAAATAATAGAAAATCAAGGGGGCTGTACCAAGCCAGGCTGAGATTGAAACCAGAAGAGGCGTAAAAAAATATCTTTTAACATAAAAATTCATATCGTTTTTTATAAGGCCCATGGCCCTTGGGACAAGATATAATATAGAAAAAACAGCTAGGAAGGAAAGCTGGAATCCTACATTGAAAAGGTCTTTTGGGTTTTTTATTAATATAAAAATAGCTGCTGCGCCTAAGGAATTATACACATCTGCCCTTCTTCCTATGATCAGCCCAGTCAGAAAAATGCACGCCATAGTCACCGCCCTCACAACAGAAGGCATTGAGAGTGCGATCAATGCAACCAAGATCAGAAACAGCATTGTAAATATGTAGGAAACTTCTCTTTTAATCCTTAATATCTTCAATAGATTTATAATAACGATGCTTATAAGCGCAATATGAAGCCCGCTTATTGCCAGGATATGCATAGTGCCGGAGTTTTTAAAAGACCTCTGGATATGTTTTGGAAGTTCAGAGCGATCACCGAGTAAAATAGCCCGCAAGAATGCACCTGCGTCAATAGGCATTTTTTCTATAATCTGGTTTTTGAGCTTCTCACGAAGGGAATAGATATATCTCATGATAGGATTTGAGTTGTAATCATGGGATAGGATAATGACATTATTTTCTCTTGTGTTTATAAGGGCGAAGATATTTTGTCTTTCCAAATACTCACCATAGTTAAAATGAGTTTTTTGAGATTTTGAATTTCGAATTTGTCCTTCGGCAAGCTCAGGATGGTTCGAACGATGGTGAGCAGAGCCGAACCATTTCGGATTTCTCATAGTCCCTTTTACAATTAACCTATCCCCATACCTGTAGTCCTTTTCCGTCTGTATCCTAATCTGTGCCAAACCAGTTACACCCAACCACTGCCCTTCAGACTTTACCCCTTCAATCTCAAATAGATACGTTGAATTAATCTTACCAAAATAGGGCCTCCGTGTTAATGCAGGACTCCTTATAACACCAACTATACCCGTATTTAATTTCTCTTCTCCTAAAAAATGACTGATATGGTTTTTGGGAAAAATATTGGAATTTACATATAATAGCACCCCGATGGACATGATAGATAAAAATAAAAATATATTTGAAACTGTTTGGCGCTTGGGACAAACAAAAGAAATAGCTATGAAAATCAGAGTAGCTATAAAGATGTGAACGAATCTAACAGAATTCGGCGAGGATGCTGCTAATACTATACCCATAATGAAGAAAACGGCAATTACTGCAAGCGGCCTTTTAGTCACCTGTAGTTATAAATCCCTTTAATCCTTCAAATTTCTTGTCAGCGATACCTTTCACCTTCTTTAATTCCTCGGTGTTTTTAAACGCTCGTATCTTTTCTCTATATAAAATAATGTCCTTTGCTATAACATGGCCAATCCCTGGTAGATATTCAAGTTGCTCTACGGTAGCTGTATTTATATCAGTGATGGGAGCCTGTTTATCTTTAATCTCTATCATCTCAATGCCATGAGTAGATATTATCTTATGTCGATAGGAAAGATTTATTAAAAGCGCGGCTGAAATGAGAAGTACGAGAATAAAATATCTTTCGGACAGTGAAATATTTAACACAATAGCTTACTCCGAAGGGACAACCTTTTCTCTGGCCTCAGGGCCTATATCCTTCATCCTTTCAAGTTCCTCTTCGGTTATAATACTTATAAAATTAGCAATCCTTTCTTCTCCCTGACGGCTAAAAATAACATTGACCATAGCCCCTGTTTTAATATCATCAAGATTTGCACTAACACCATCCCTTATTACGGAAATATTCTCTAAGCCCTTTAGTGATATCTTTAGTGTCCGGCTAAATAATTGTTCTTTTACCTGTATCCACAAGGACCCATCCTCTTCTGCTCCTATATCAAGCACCCTGCCCATAACATTGTCCATTATCTCTGCATGAGGAAGCTCGGGCTGAACTGGAACATACGGCATTGTGGCATGAGCCGGCACACTCGGCAAATTAGGTATGTGAGTTTCAGGAACAGCTGTGGGCCTAGTTGCAGGCGTATTAATGGCGATCGGCACTACTGGAGGGCTGGCTATATGGGGCGAAGGAGTAGGCGAAGGCCCTGAGGGGCTAGACCGAACTGCTGGCGGCAATATAGGCCTGGGTACCTGTACATTATCCTCACGTGGCCTATGGGGCAATGACGGCACAGGAACCCGCGGCGTGCCCTTCTCATTCTCAGTAGGACATGATATGCCATCAAAGAAAAATAGAAATAGACATAATGCAGCAATATTAATAAACAATCTATTCATTATTGCCTCCTCCCATATTCGCCTTCTCTATGTCTTCATATCCTGTTACAAAACCTCCAATAAAATAGATCTTTTTCTTGCGCGAAAAATGCCTATAGTCAAGAGGTACAGAGCGAAACCATGCCTCGTATATCCACGCCTCTTTTTTAAGCCCTCTATCATCAAAGCCAATTTCTATTATTTCGTCGGGCTCGCCCCACTTTTCAAGCACCTCGTCCTTACTTGTGCCAGGTATTACCATTGACTTGGTAGCAAGTGGATGGGTCAATGCGTAATGCGCACTAGGGGTCTTTATATCTGCGCAGCCACAAATAGCCAAACATACCACACTAAACAATGCTAAGCTCTTCATAAGCCATATCCCTCCGTCTTTTATACATTCGCATATATGCCTCTATTTAACAATATACTCCACTAATTTTATATTAAAATCCTCTATGTCCTCAAAATCATCCCCATATGCAGTAAAAAGAGATTCCTTGAATGACCTATCTTTTAATATAAGGTCGCAAAATTTTCTAAATTTTTTCCTCCCATACTGTGTTATTAAAAATTCCACTAATTTTTCTGCCTGGGCATAGAAAAGTTCTCTCATCTCTTTGCCCTCAGGGTATCTAGAAATGCGCAAAAGATCTCCAAGCAATATATGACTGCCCTGTTTAATATATTTAATAAGCATCTTGTTTGAAACGCTCGTCACGCTCGCCTCGTAGTTTGCAAGGCCTTCATTCAGCCACAAAGGTATTGTGCTGTTTTTAGCTAAGTCTGCAAATATAAGATGCGTCAATTCATGGGGAAAAGTAACAGAAAGATAATCATCGGATAAGGCGCACAGAAACATCTCTTTCTCGCCGTAATTCGGCACAAATCCGCCCACTAGCTCTGGATTAAATCCAATATCCTGCAAAAAATCCTTCCATTTATCTGCGCTTTCAAGTATATAGACGTGGCATTTCTTATCCCAATCTATCTCATTCTCATACCCAAGGTCATATGAAATCTTTTCAAAATAATATTCTGCCTTGTCGCTGATTAACTTCGCCTGGGCAAGGTCCCTATAATAAATCGCAAAGTGCTCTGTTTCCCTGACAAACCAGTTTCCTTTGTCCAGCAATTTCTTTGCTAATGCAGATCTTTTTCCCTTATCATTCTTGGCTGAGAATCTTGTCTCGGTATGCCCCTTGTCAACATCCTTAGCTATGTTCGCTGCCTGCAATCTCTCCTTTTCCTCTGGCGTTACCCACTCGCCTTCATAGTCAACTAAACCTTTTTCTATCTGTTCTTCTTTAAGGACCGCTGCCTCACCTGTCCCTCTCCTAATCCTTTCCTCCTGCCACTCGCTTTCCAGTTTTGCGTGCCCTGCATCTGTATCCCTTTCTATTCTTTCTATATCCCTTTTGGAAAATGTGACTGCGGCGCCAATGTTGATCTTTATCTCTATAGACTCATCGCCTTCATTGGTTATAATACCGGATATCTTATTGCCATTTTTTAGATAAATGTTGTCTGCAAAGATATCACCTGTAAAAAATGGCAATATTAAAAAAGGTATGATAAAAATTATTATCTTTGACATATTAAACGACTATATTTACTAGCTTCCCCTTTACGATTATAACCTTCTTTGGCAGCCGGTCCTCTATCCATTTCTTGACAACAGGATCTTCTGTCGCAACCTTTTTAATCTCATCTTCGCCCGCTGATGAAGCGACTTCTATCCTCGCCCTGACCTTGCCATTTATCTGAATAACCAATGTTGCCATATCCTGACGAAGGATACCCTCACTATAACCTGGCCAATCAGTTTCAAAAATGCTTTTTTTATTCCCCAGTTTGTCCCACATCTCTTCAGCTAGATGCGGGACAAACGGCGCAAGAAGGATTATTGTCGTTTCGATAGCTTTTTTCAGCTCGAGGCTCGAGGCTCGAGGCTCGAGGCATGCTGCGTAAATCTCATTCACTAATTCCATTATAGCACTTAGGGCGGTATTAAAATGAAATGTACCTTCCATGTCCTCTGTAACCTTTTTAATCGTAAGATGGGTTTTGCGTCTAAGAGACACAGCTATTACATTCTCAGATGATATCTCCCTTGAACCTTGAACCTTGAGCCTTGAGCCTTGAGCCACAAGCCTCCACACCCTGTTCAGAAACCTCCACGCACCCTCAACTCCACGGTCACTCCATTCAGCATCCTTCTCCGGCGGACCGATAAATAATGTATAAAACCTGACTGTGTCTGCGCCATATCTCTCAATAAGATCATCGGGGCTGACAACGTTACCTTTTGACTTTGACATCTTTGCGCCGTCCTTTATAATCATGCCCTGGGTAAATAATCTTGCAAATGGCTCCTTGAAACCCACATATCCCATATCATACAACACCTTCACTATAAATCGTGAATACATTAAATGGAGTATTGCATGTTCAACGCCGCCAATATACTGGTCAACTGGCAGCCATTTATCAACTAGATCCTTATCAAAAGGCAATTTTTCATCCCTTGGCGAGAGATACCTTAGGAAATACCAGCCCGAATCAACAAATGTATCCATTGTGTCTATCTCGCGTCTTGCCTTTAAATTACACTTAGGGCATTTTGTATTTACAAAACCCTTGGCATCTTTTAATGGCGATTCGCCATGAGGCCTAAATTCAACATCCTCTGGCAATAAAACTGGGAGGTCTTCTTCGTTTACAGGCTGGATGCCGCATCTATCGCAATAAACAATCGGAATCGGCGCCCCCCAGTACCTCTGTCTGGAAATAAGCCAATCCCTTAATTTATAATGCACCTTTCTCCTGCCTATCTTCTCCTTTTCCATATAGTCCGCTATTTTTACCATTGCATCAATGTTTGTAAGACCATTAAACTCTTTGGAATTTACCATTATACCGTCTTCAATGTATGCCTCTTTCATGTTATTGGCTTTAAGCGGAGCTGCCGGATTGTCTATTACCACCTCTACTGGTAGCCCATGTTTCTTTGCAAATTCAAAATCCCTCTGGTCATGAGCAGGTACTGCCATTACAGCACCAGTGCCATATTCCATAAGCACATAGTTTGCTATCCAGAGAGGTATCTTTCTATTGTTTACAGGATTAATAACATACCTTCCTGTAAACATGCCTTTCTTCTCTACATTAGCAGAAACCCTATCTACGATGCTTTCTCTTTTGACCTCATCAATAAAGCGCTTTATCTCCTGCTCATTGTTAGCCCCTTTTACCAGGTCCTTAATCAATGGATGTTCAGCAGCAAGCACCATATAGGTAGCCCCATAAATCGTATCAACCCTTGTAGTAAAACACGCCAAGATGGCCAAGGCCTCGCCTTGGACCTTAAAACCTATCTCAACGCCTTCGCTCCTGCCAATCCAATTCTTCTGCATCATCTTTACTCGCTCTGGCCAGTCCTCTAATAAACTCAAATCATCCAGCAATCTCTGAGCATAATCTGTAATCCTGAAAAACCACTGTTCTAAATTGCGCAGCTCTACCTCGGAAGAACACCTCTCGCAGCCGCCATCTATAACCTGCTCATTCGCAAGCACTGTCTGGCAAGACGGGCACCAATTTACAGATGCCTTTTTCTTATATGCAAGGCCTTTCCTGTAGAGTTGTAAAAATATCCATTGCGTCCACTTGTAATAATCCGGCATACAGGACGTAATCTCTCTATCCCAATCATAACCCACACCCCAGGAATTCAACTGCCTTTTCATGGTTCTAATATTAGTTATAGTAGATACCTTGGGGTGGATACTACTCTTTATAGCTGCATTCTCAGCCGGAAGCCCAAAGGCATCCCAGCCCATCGGCGCCAAGACATTAAACTTACGCATAATCTTGTAGCGGGCAACGACATCTCCTATAATGTAGTTCCTTCCATGGCCAACATGTAAGGCCGAAGAAGGATATGGAAACATCATAAGGCAGTAATACCTTGGCTTAGAAGAAGCTGGGTCCATCTTGAATAGGTCCTTCTCTTTCCATCTCTTCTGCCATTTCTTCTCAATCTCTTTGAATGGATAGAATTCCTGCTTCATAAAGTAGATTTTGGGCTAAATTTGACAAATATAAATTAAGATGTTACAATTAAACTGCTAGGGGCTGTAGTGAAGCGGGATCACGCGACAATGGCATTGTCGAATCACGGGTTCAATTCCCGTCAGCTCCACCAAATTCTAATATAGATTCTCCACCTACCCTTTCTTTTTCCTTTAAACCTCTAAGCAAGCTTAACTTCACAAAATAAGCATTGCACAAAATGTGAAGTTAGGACAGCGCAGATGCCGCAGAGCTCACAAGGTTCGACTCCCGCCTCTGCGAGTCTTGGTGCCGGAGGTGGGAGTCGAACCCACACGAGGGGTTACCTCACACGATTTTGAGTCGTGCGCGTCAGCCAATTCCGCCACTCCGGCAGGAC
This sequence comes from uncultured Planctomycetia bacterium, assembly GCA_964479825.1. Classification (GTDB taxonomy): domain Bacteria; phylum Omnitrophota; class Gorgyraeia; order Gorgyraeales; family Gorgyraeaceae; genus CAYZNX01. The sequence continues at coordinate 7,514 of CAYZNX010000025.1, forward strand.
CATAGATTACACAGATTAAAAATCTTACTACTCTATGCTGCCCATCCTTCTAAATTTTTCATAACGTTGTTTCAGCAACGTATCTATAGGAATAACCTTGAGTTCCTTGAGCGCATTCTTTATGCATTTCTTAACCGACTCTGCTGCCTTCTCAGGGTCCCTGTGTGCACCGCCCAATGGTTCCGGTATCTCCCCGTCGATAATTCCAAGATCTACGAGATCCTTTGCTGTAAGCTTCAGGACCTCTGCCGCCTCAGGGGCCTTCAATCTATCCTTCCATAAAATTGCAGCGCATCCTTCCGGAGATATAACTGAATAATAAGCATTCTCCATAACATAAACCCTGTCGCCGATACCTATGCCAAGGGCGCCTCCGCTTCCACCCTCTCCTATGACAACAACAATGATCGGCGTCCTCAAACAAACCATCTCCCTCAGATTATATGCTATTGAATTGGCCTGGCCTCTTTCTTCTGCGCCTACTCCTGGGTATGCCCCAGGCGTATCAATAAAAGTAATGACAGGTATATTAAATTTCTCAGCTAATTTCATCAGCCTGATTGCCTTGCGATACCCCTCTGGGTGCGCGCTTCCGAAATTTCTCATCAGATTTTCCTTAGTGTCTCTGCCCTTCTGGTGCCCTATCACGAGTAGCTTTTCTCCGTCTATCTTGGCAAAACCGCCAATTACAGCCCTATCATCCTGAAACATCCTGTCACCATGAAGTTCAACAAAATCCACCATTATCATGTGTATATAATCAATGGTATATGGCCTTTTCGGGTGTCTTGCAAGCTGCACCTTCTGCCACGGTGTAAGAGAGCCGAATATCTCCCTTCGCACCTTTTCAAGCCTCGCCTCCAATATCTTTATCTCTTCAGATAGATTTATACTACCATCTGAGGCAAGGGATTTTAATTCCGCGATCTTCATTTCCAGTTCCAATATAGGTTTTTCAAAATCTAATCCGCCAGCCATAAGCAAGTTAACTTCACAAAATAAGCATTGCACAAAATGTGAAGTTAGGATAGCACCCGAAAGGGTGCTTCTGTGACAGATAAGTTACATCGCCTTTGTCTTTAAGAAGGCGTCTCCGTAACTTATGTCTTCACTTAATCCGCTATCGTAACTTCAGTACCAACAGGAACTATTGCAAAAAGCTCTTCTACATCGGCATTAAGCATCCGTATGCAGCCCTTTGTTGCCTGGCGCCCAACGCTATCAGGATCTATGGTCCCGTGTATGCCATAACCCGGCTCAGAGAATCCGAGCCACCGCGAACCTAAAATATTGTCAGGGCTTTCTGCCGGCACAATTGCACCCTCTGTATACCAAACAGGGTCTTTGATCCTGTTAACTATTTTAAAAACCCCTGCAGGGGTAGAGTTATTCTCGCCCGTAGAAACTCGATAGGCCTTGACAAGTGCGTTGTCGTCTGAGAGAATCGTCAAAAGGTTCTGAGACTTGTCAATCAATATCTTATACCTATTTTTTGAAACCTTTAATTTTGAGTGAGCAAGTATAGTATCGCTTTTTAGCGAATTTGAAGTCTTTATTAATTCAATTGTCGTCCCAAATTTTTTTGCAATCTTTGAAAGCGTATCCCCGGGCTCTACTTCATAAAGGGCATCCTTGTCAGTGATGATAGAAGAAAAGAGTATATCTATATTTAATTTAGATAAACTCTCCTGAACCTCAAGTATATTATCCACATTCTGGTATCTATTAAATATCTCAGTATAGGCATCCCTTGCCTTGACCAATTCTCCTTTTTTCTCATACGCCTTTGCCAGATCAAAATAAATCTTCCCGACAGCGCCTTCATCACTAAATTTAACTGAGGCCTCCTGTATCTTCCCCTTTGCCTCATCAAGTTCGCCTCTTAAAATCAGCTCTTTAATGGAATTTATATTTCCTATTTCCTTGGACCTCTTCTCATTCTTTGAACCAAACACAACAAATATCAAAAGCACAATCAAGATTAAACCTATCCCTGCACCCAATAATCTACTCTTCACGCTTTACCTCCTCCTTTATCTGTAACAAAACAATGCCACAATGACACCTAAGGCAGCGCCTATAAATACCTGCACCGGCGTGTGGCCCAATAACTGTATCAACCTCTCCTGCTTGATGCCTCG
>CAYZNX010000025.1:9664-11139 GCA_964479825.1 uncultured Planctomycetia bacterium
GCTTTAAATAGATATCCTCTATAATCTTATTCAGTATCTCTGCCTGCTGACCACTCTGCCTCCTGACGCCTTGCGCGTCAAACATTATTATAAAAGCAAAGAAAAAGGCAATTGCAAAAAATGCCGATGAAAACCCAAATGTAAAACCAACAGAGGCAGCAAGGGCCGACACAGTAGCAGCGTGAGAACTAGGCATGCCTCCTGCCCCTACAAACCACTTAAAATTAAACCTTTTCTCGCGGATAACTCCTATCGCCACTTTTATAGTCTGGGCAAGAAGCCATGCCATAAATACAGTCAAAAACATCTTATTTCTACCAAGACTGATAAAAAAATACACATCGCCTCCTTATTTTCTATTTTATAGGGCGTCACAAAAGTGCCGCCCTTGATTACAGCGATTAAAAATATAGATTTACGAAGATTATTTATCGACGACACTATCTCTGCAATCTTATTAAAAATCTCTGTAATCATAGGCTGTCACGAGTTTCGTGACAGCCTATCTATTTTATAGTATTATATACAATAGATAACACCTATGGCAAGGAAAAGTTTGGAGGGCGTTGAAAAACTGGGTTTTTCAACGTTTTCATTTTAGAACTTTATTGTGCCGCCAAGAGTGAAGGCAGTTTCATTTATAAGCCTCATCTCAAAATTTAACAAATAGTAGCTTAAATAGAAAGGCATTATGTCACATCCAAGCACAAAGCCAAATACATTTTCGTCGCTTGCGTTATAGGTAGAATAGAGGCTCCCTGATGCCACATTCGTAAAGTAGACATTGGCATCTAAAGAAGAAAAGGACAGACCTGTATATGGTACTATAAAATAATCCTTTGTTCCTATTGGTACCATAAATCTCTTACTCACCAGTAGGCTTGTCTGCCATTCTTTTATTCTAAAATTCTCATTCCTGGTAGATGCGCTTGAACCTCCTATCTTTGCCTTGTCAAAATCTAGATCAATATCTCTATATTGAAGGTCCAATGTTAATTTAACTCCATAATCTTTCTGTCCCCATAGCTTTGCTTTTACCCCGGCCCCCCACACAAAACCAGGGTCTGTCTCTACTTTAACGTTCCTCCCATATTGATCCCATTTTACCGTGAGATTGGATGTCCCCACCTTAACATAAGGCTCAACGACATTATAAAAATTGCTGGAAAATTTAACCATAAAATTATGGCCGTCTAACTCGGCACTTGAAACATCAGCAGGCGATGAGGTAAGCTCCCTTTCTGCAATTATCTCTGCATCCAGGCTGGCCTTAATATTCATATTATATTCTAACCTATCCAGGGTCTTTTTAACCTCAAGCTCTTTTAAATACAATGATGCCTCTGGAATAGTCATATCAGGACCGCCCACGCTTACGGCAAACAAAGGCGTTGTCAAACCAAAGATAAACAGTATTAATAGTAATATTTTCATAAAAATATACCTTTTTTATAATAAAGTATAATATTTTATTA
>CAYZNX010000026.1:0-10737 GCA_964479825.1 uncultured Planctomycetia bacterium
CTAACACTCTACGACTTCTAAAATACTGGCGGAGAGGCAGGGATTCGAACCCTGGAGGCGATTACTCGCCTACGTGCTCTCCAGGCACGCGCACTAGACCGGGCTATGCGACCTCTCCCTACAAAAACAGCTGGCGCCAGAAGAAAAAATAGAATTCCTTTGACCTCTCGTAACTGCCTGAGAGGAAATTGTAGAATGACGCCTCTCTAAAAAAAAGGCTTATTATAGAAAATACGATTAGAAGATTTACTATGTAAATAAGCGACATCGAGAAGAAATATCCTGACCTTAATAAATCGGATTGCTTGCTTCTTATGGACTCTGCAGTGTATGCAAGATGAAACATAAGGGTAAAGCCTGCTATAAATACAAATAACCCTGAGAATCTTGTAACATCCATAAAGAACGACGATAAAAAGTAAGCCAGGGCTATAAAAATTGTATAGCCTGGCAGGAGGTAAGGCGCAAGCGCAACAAAAAGATTTGGCGTCGTAGTCCTTACCCCGGCCTCTGTAGTAGAAACCTTCATTCCAATGACCTTCCTTCCTGAAAAAAGCGCAGCCACCGCATGCATTAGTTCATGGCCAAATACGTATAAAAGGTCAAGCTTGAACAAAAGTAAATGCAAAACTGAATAAGAAAGAGCGCCTAAGATAAAAACGAGACCTGACTCTGAAACAGTCTTGATTGACATTATGCCGCTGTAAAAACTTAACGTACACGCTACGCAGGCAGGAAAAAGCAAAATACTTACAATAAAACGGAAGGTCTTGATTAATATATTCATTCTTTGGTTATTCTTTCTCGTCCGCCCATATAAGGCCTAAGGGCCTCGGGGATCAAAATAGTCCCATCTCTCTGCTGATAGTTCTCGAGTATTGCTATGACAGTCCTTGCCATGGCTATGCCTGAGCCATTGAGGGTATGGACATATTCAGACCTTTTTCCATCCTTGGGCCTGTATTTAATATTTGCCCTGCGGGCCTGAAAATCAGTAAAATTACTGCAGCTCGAGACCTCAAGATTTTTCTCTATGCCCGGAGCCCATGCCTCTATATCGTAGCACTTGCTGGCAGAAAAACTTATATCTCCAGTTGATAGCATTACAACGCGATATGGAAGTTTTAACCTCTTTAGAACCTCTTCTGCATTATTTAATAAAGACTCGAGCTCATCATAAGACGACTCCGGCTTTACAAATTTAACGAGTTCCACTTTATCAAACTGGTGCACCCTTATAAGCCCCTTTGTGTCCTTCCCGTATGAACCTGCCTCGCGCCTGAAGCAGGCAGTATAAGCAGTATAGTATATAGGGAGCTCATCTTCATCCAATACCTCATCCCTGTGAATATTAGTTACAGGGACCTCTGCAGTTGGTATAAGAAACATGTCGTCATCCTTTAGCCTGTACATGTCCTCTTCAAGATTAGGGAGCTGGCCTGTCCCTGTCATACTGGCCCTATTAACTAAAAAAGGAGGAAATATCTCTTTGTAGCTATGTTCTTTAGTGTGCAGGTCTAACATGAAATTGATAAGGGCTCTTTCTATCAGTGCGCCTAAGCCTTTAAAAAGGCAAAAGCCTGAGCCAGCTATTTTAGCTGAACGCGGAAAATCCAATATATCAAGCTCTTCACCTAACTCTATGTGGCTCTTTGGGTTAAAACTAAAATCTAAAATCTCACCCCATTGACGTAATACTTTATTGGAGTCTGACCCACCTATTGGAACTGAATTGTGGGGTATATTTGGGATTTTATACATAAAAGTGCGTATTTTTTCATTAATTTCATCCACTTTTAAGTCTAAATTTACTATTTTTTGGGATATTAACTTCATTTTCTCTATAACATCTTGGCTAGGCTTTCCACCTTTAGATACCTTATTTTTTTCTGCCTTAAGGCCTTCGGTCTCCATCAAGAGCCTTCGCCTGTCAGTGTCTAAGGTCAAAACTTCATCCAAGTTAAACATAAGACCTCTATCCTTTATTGCCTTTTTTACCACATCTGGATTCTCTCGTATAAATTTTATATCAAGCATGTATCTATCCTTTTACAACTCCTAATGGTTTCATCCTGGCTACTTTTTTAGAAATACCTGCCCTGTCCACTACATTTACTACTTCATCTACATTCTTATACGCCTCTGGGGCCTCTTCTGCCAATGTAGATCTACCTTTGGCCCTTACAATTATGCCTTTTTTATCTAAAAGTTCTTTATCTATTTGCCTACCCCTGCATTGCCTTATTGCAGCAGAGCGAGACAAATTTCTGCCTGCGCCATGACAACTTGAATAAAAAGTTTCCGCGGCTTCCTGAGACCCTGAAAGAATATAAGAAGAAGTCCCCATGTCGCCAGGTATAATAACTGGCTGACCCGTCTCCTTATACTTATCAGGAAGATCCGGATGCCCAGGAGGAAATGCGCGAGTAGCCCCTTTTCTATGCACGCACAAGACCTTTTCCTCGCCATTGACCTTGTGGCTTTCCATCTTGGCTATATTATGAGCTACATCATATACAAGTCCCAGGCCCAATGAACTCCAACTCTTATTAAAAAGTTTCTCAAAAACCATCCTTGCCAGATACATCAAGCATTGCCTGTTTGCCCATGCATAATTTGCTGCGCACTTCATGGCGCTAAAATAAGATTTTCCCTCAGGTGAATCTATCGGTGCACACGCAAGCTGGCGGTCCGGCACATTTATTTTGTACTTAGTAAGGCAATGCACCATGCCCTTTACATAGTCGTCGCATATCTGATAGCCGAGGCCGCGAGAACCTGAGTGGATCATAAGCGTAATCTGGCCTTTAAATAAACCAAAGATATTGGCTCTTTCATCGTCGAAAATCTCATCCACCATCTGGATTTCTAAAAAATGATTCCCGGAGCCGAGCGTGCCAGATTGTTTCCTTCCGCGTTCATACGCCCTGTCCGAAACCTTAGAAGGATCTGCGTCTTTTATGGCTCCTCTATCTTCCGTATATTCAAGATCCTCTTTCACGCCATAACCCTTGCCTACTGCCCAGCCAGCGCCTTTAACAAATATTTCTTTCTCCTCCTTATCGCTTACCCTTATCTCGCCGCTCGAGCCAACACCTGACGGTATATTGCTGAACAACGCGTTAATTAGATTTTGCAACCTTGGCCTTATATCCTGTTCTGCCAAGTCACTACGCACAAGCCGCACGCCACAATTCGAGACAACAAAATTATTGGCAATAAAGTTATGGTCATTATGTTTAACTGTAAAGTCGTAAACATAATCGTCGTATTCTATTTCTTCTTTTTCTATAATCTCGTCCCAAACCATGCCTGAATTTCCTAAGCCATTAGTTGCCTCTTCTAAAAATTGAGTAAAATCAGGATCTCCTGGACCCATTCTAGGAGAAGTTTTTCTATCATTATATATTGATCTTTCTATAAATCTTAAATTAGTGTCTGAAGTATAGAATTGTTGATATATCTTTTCAGCACTCCATCCTTCTGTCTTGCTTAATGCAACTGCGCTAACAGCTAATTCTTCCTTTTCCTTTATAATCACTTGTTTCAACCTTAGGTATTGAACTGCAGCATCGGCCAGGAATCTCTTGTTTCGGTTGTATTCAAATCCCACTTTGCTATAAAGGTTAATAAGATCCTGCGGTAGACTAGATAAAATTAGCCTAAGACGATAGGAAACCCATCCATCTTTATTTACAAATTCTGTACGCTTACTAATCTTCCTTGAAGAGATGCCAAATTCTCTCAATAATAATGAAATGTCCTCTAAAAATTCTCTTCCGCTCCAATCATATCCGTCTCTTTTATTCATGGAAATTACTGGACAACAAAAATTGTATCTGTGTTCAGTGTAAATTCTAGGAGTTGTCATCTCTGCACCAAAAAAAGCAGCTAAAATTAATCTTTTATACCATAATGGAGCGCTGAATATCCATTTAGGCAACCTATAATCTTGTCTGGCCTTATTCCCAAAAGGGGTGCCTAATGCAATTAACAAAGTGGCAAAACTCGAAGAGCATACTTTAAAAGAAGTTTCTATTCTATTGAATTCGTATTCTGAATAATGAGTTTTAATTTTGTGCGTCCTGTTTCTTGAGTAAATTTTAGAGGGGTTATATCCCAGCTTTAGAATATCCTGCCTGATATCTTTTAAGTCTTCCGGTTCGCCGTAAAACCAGCTTATGCCTTTTCCTCTTTTATTGGTAAAGTAAATGCTCCCATCCCCAAAGATATAACCCATCACTTTCAATATATATGGCAACTGGGGAGAATCGTATTGTAACGGCAGAAGATTTCTTTTCTTAAGATGCATAATAATCTGTTCTAATCCATGACCGCATGAATCTTTTTCTAAAGTAAGGAGGAGTTTCTTTATATCATCTTCTGTAAGGATGACTTCATCGCTCGGTCTCTCATATGGCACTCCTTCAAATGGATAAATAGCCACACTCTTTCCCTCCGACAAGCTTGTAATAGGCCTCATGCCATCTTTTGTATAAAATGGGTGGTCTTCTGTCGCAATAATCTCTCTGCCTGTCTTAGTAGTTATCTTATAGACTTTATTTTGTGGTTTTAATTTTAAGAATCGGCTGATTTTCGTAGAGGTAAGAAATTTTCTTTTAAAATTTAAGCAATTTATTTTTCCATTTTGCCATATTTGCCCATATTTTTCTATCGGTAAATTATATCCTAACTCATTTAATATAAATGAGTTATAGCTAAGGCAGCAGATATCATAACCAATTCCTCCTGGTGCAATCACGCCATTCTTTTCTGGATCTGTCGCTGCTACTCCGCCGATCGAAAAACCGTATCCCCAGTGGATATCAGGCATGGCGAGCGAATATTTCACTATGCCGGGCAAAAATGCTACATTGGCCACCTGATCAAGAGCCTTATCTTTAAGTATTGAGGGTATAAGAGACTCGCTTGCGTAGATGAGACCCGGGACATTCATCCCAGGCTTGTAAGAGGTAGGGATCTTCCATCGGTAATTATCTATTTTTTCTAATCTACCCTGCCAGACTTGTTGCATAACGCCTATACATCAAAAATAATCTTACAGCTAAAACCGTTCTTATCCTCTTCTATATTTAATCCGTGGAAGGTAACAGCCTTGATTTCTGTCTGAAGGGTATAGCGGCTAGGGTCTATCTTCTCTCCTGATGCCTCGCCTACCAGTCCGTTGTTATTTAATTCTAGTATCTGAAAATTACAGAATAAAATTTCTTCTTTATTAAAAAGGTACAAGAGCTCACTCAACCAATCTACTAATAACTCTTCAAACCCATCAACCTCTTTTTTTACCTTTACCTTTCTGCGCTCTTTGCCCTTTGCTCTTTGCCCTTTGCCTGCAATAACCTCAAACATCCCTTTAGCCGCATTTACAAATAACTCCTTGAGCGTCTTAGCATACGCCTTTATCCCTATGTCTGCAGTATGCTCTATAACTTCAAATGGTTTCATGGATAAGATGGTAGGTCCTTCAGCGCCCATCCGCCTCAGGCGGACTTAACGGCGCTTCAGGATCAAATTTGCTTCGCAAAATTTGGTGAGCCGCCCGCGAATCGAACGCGGCACCCCCAGCTTAAACACTTTTGTTAACTGCATGTCGCCATGCAGGTCAGACTATCCCATCTCGCTTATAAAGCGAGTCCTGATTATAGTCGTTGAACCTTCCTTTGATCATATCAATATCAAGGGCTTGGCTGCGGATTATCTGCACTCAAGAATTATTACTCTTAAGATAGAGTATCTTGAGATTCTCAGATTTCCCCGCAATTTACAGGATTTACAATCGTCAGTTACCTGACAATGGCCCCTTATTTGAGGCTGGTGCTCTACCAATATGAGCTAGCGGCCCACGATCTAAGCGCTACAAAGTTAACTCCCTTTCCTTATCCCTTAAGAGTTCGTCTATCTTCTTAGAATATCTATCTACCAGTTTTTGAATCTCATCATGACCTTTAAAGCAAGCATCTTCTGTAATCTCTTTAGAGTCTTCCATTTGTTTAAGAGAATCTATCCCGTCTCTACGCACACTCCGCAAAGAAACCTTGCCTTGTTCGGCAACCTTATGAAGCGCCTTCTTAAGCTCTTCGCACCTCTCTCTTGTAAGAGGCGGTATAGATATCCTGATAATCTTTCCGTCGTTAATAGGGTTGATCCCTAATTCGGATTTTAAAATAGCTTTTTCAAAAGCAGGGATGCTAGAGGGGTCCCACGGCTGAATTGTTATAAGTCTGGGCTCTGGTACAGATATACTTGCTAACTGTTTTATAGGAGTATTTGTGCCATAATACTCAACCATTATGCCTTCAACAAGCCTTGGGTTGGCCCGGCCTGTCCTTATCTCTGAAAACTCTCTTACAGTAGCATCTATCGTCTTCTTCATCAGTTCTTCTATTTCGTGTATGCGTTTTTCAAGAGGTAACATAGTCCCTCCCTTAATTAATCATTTGTGGCTGTCACGAAAGTCGTTCCAGCCTATGATCAAGGGCGGCACTTTTGTGACGCCCTATTAATCATTTAACCAGCGTACCTACCTTCTCACCCAATATAACCCTCTTTATATTTCCTCTTTTTGTAAGATTAAAGACTATTATGGGCAATTTATTATCCATACATAGGCTCACAGCAGTTGCATCCATAACCTTTAGCCCCTTTTTCAGGACATCAATGTATTTCAGGCTCTTGAATCTCCTTGCAGATTTATACTTTTGTGGGTCAGCAGAATATACGCCGTCTACCTTCGTGGCCTTTAAGATTACATCTGCGCCTATCTCCACGGCACGCAGACTCGCGGCTGTATCTGTAGAAAAATAAGGATTCCCTGTGCCGCCAACAAATATAACAACCCTTTCTTTCTCAAGATGCCTCACGGAACGACGCCTGATATACGGCTCGGCCAATTCCTGCATCTCAATCGCTGTCTGCACCCTGGTTACTATGTCTTTTTTCTCCAGGGCATCTTGCAGGGCCAGCCCATTTATAACAGTAGCAAGCATACCCATATAATCAGCCGTTATACGATCGACTCCAAACTTGGATGCAGCATTGCCCCTATATATATTACCTCCGCCTATAACAACCGCAACTTGAACGCCTAACCTCTTCACATCCTTTATCTCTTCTGCTATGGCAGAGGTAACGGACTGATCTATGCCATAACCATTTTTGCCTTGAAGTGCCTCACCGCTCAGTTTTAGGACAACCCTTTTGTATACAGGCCCCGAGTGTTTCATCAAATATCCTCCCCCATTTGAAATCTGATAAATCTTCGCACTACAATATTCTCTCCTATCTTCCCTATGAGAGTCGCAAGATATTCTTTGATCGTAATATTATCATCTTTTATAAATAGTTGATCCATAAGACAAACCTCTGAATAAAATTTCTCCAATTTGCCTCCTATTATTTTCTCCATCACATTATCTGGTTTGCCCTTTAGCTGCTCCTTCAAAATATTTCTTTCTCTCTCTATTGTAGATTTCGGGACCTCTTCCCTTGAAACATATACTGGGGAACTTGCTGCTACCTGCATACAAACATCCTTCACAAATCTCCTGAATTCTTCATTGCGGCTGACAAAGTCTGTCTCGCAGTTTACTTCTAACAATACCCCTATCTTCCCATTTGAATGAATATAAGACTCTATCACCCCTTCCTTGGCTGTACGACCTGCCTTCTTAAGCGCTACGATCTGGCCCCTTTTCTTCAATAGGTCCACTGCTATTTTAAAATCTCCATTTGCCTCCATCAAGACCTTCTTACAGTCCATCATAGGGGCATTTGTCTTCTCCCGTAATGTTTTTATCATATCTATAGTTACAGCCATACAAGTTCCCTCGCCTTTCTTAGGCCTGCCTTACTTTATCCCTGTTTTATAGCTCTTTTTTCTTACAGGCCTTATCTTTTTCTCCTCCTTCTCTTTCAACCCTTCTACCTTTATGCCTTCCACAAGCTGCTCTGACTTTTCTATAAGCTCCTCGCCTGCCTCTGTCTCTTCTTTTGCCTCAGCAATTTTTCTATCAACCTCTGACTGGTCAAACTGCCTCTTGCCTTCCATAATGCTATCTGTTATCAGGCCTGTTATAAGTTTTATTGAACGCATGGCATCATCATTGGCAGGTATAGGATAATCTATCATATCAGGGTCTGCATTTGTATCGATGATGGCTATTATTGGAATAGAAAGCTTTCTGGCCTCCCTGACGGCAATAGCCTCTTTCTTTGCGTCAACAACAAATATAGCCCCGGGCATCCTTTTCATTTCCACTATGCCCTGCAGATTCCTGCGCAGCTTTTCCATTTCTTTGCTAAGTATGGCCTTTTCTTTCTTTGTAATCGCATCAAACGTGCCATCCTTTTCCATGACCTCAATCTCCTTAAGCCGTTTTATGCTGTTGCGTATGGTTTTAAAATTAGTGAGCGTGCCGCCGAGCCATCTCTCCTTAACAAAAAACGTAGCCGAGCGTTGGGCAGACTCAAATATTATATCCTGCGCCTGTTTCTTGGTGCCAACAAAAAGGATATTTTCGCCCTTTGCCGCAACACCTTTTACAAATTCCCTGGCCTTATCGAGAAGTTCTACTGTCTTTTCGAGATCTATGATGTAAATCTTGCTGCGTTCTCCAAAGACAAAATTCTTCATCTTGGGGTTGCAACGGCTCCTGTTGTGGCCAAAATGAGCCCCTGCCTCTAACAGCTGTTTAATTAGTTCTACACTCACGTTAATCCTCCTTTTTTAGGTGAGATATTATAGCATAAAGGCACTCATTTGCAAGCCATTTTTAGCTCAGGTCGTTCTTGCCTTGAATTGCAATTCGTATAGCCGCTTATACAGCCCCGATCTCTCTAACAATTCCTTATGTGTGCCTAATTCTACAATCGTACCTGAGTCTATTACCACTATCTTATCGGCATGTTCTACTGTAGAAAGCCTGTGGGCTATAACAAATACTGTCCTGTGGGCCATAAGCCTGTCTATGGCCTCCTGAACAAGCCTTTCGGATTCAGTATCAAGCTGACTTGTGGCTTCATCAAGTATAAGTATAGGCGAGTTTTTAAAAAGGGCCCTGGCAATTGCCACGCGCTGTTTTTCTCCGCCTGAAAGCCTCAACCCTCTATCGCCTATAAATGTCTCGTAGCCGGCCGGCATCTTCAAAATAAAATCATGGGCATTTGCAGCCCTTGCCGCATTGATAACATCTTTTTTGTCCGCATCTGGCTTTCCGAAGGCTATATTATTGTAAATGGTGTCATTGAAGAGTATTGTCTCCTGTGTCACAATCCCTATATTTTCACGAAGGCTCGCTATGGTAAATTCTCTTATATCCCTGCCGTCTATAAGTATATGACCCTCCTCTAGATCATAAAATCTGGGCAATAAGCTCACCAGCGTGCTCTTTCCTGCGCCGCTCATGCCAACGATTGCAAGGACCCTCCCCTTTGGGAGCCGCAGGTTAATATTTTTTAACACGAGGGGCCCTGTATCATAAGAAAAATTGATGTCTTTAAATTCTATAAAATCTTTAAATCCTGGAAAACCAACAGCGGCCGGTGTATCCTTTACGCTTGGCTCCTTATCAAGGATTGCAAAAACTCGTGTTATAGCGGCCATAGCCTTTAGATTTATGCCATAAAGATTGCTGAGTCTTTTAAAAGGTTTTACAAGAGAAAGAAGTGCTGCCAGAAATGCTGTAAATGCCCCTGCGCTCAACGTGCCTTGTACGACCCCTTTTCCGCCAAGCCAAAGCACTATTGCCATGCACCCCACCCCTACAAATTCTCCAATGGGGCTTATCACTGCTGTGCGTTTTACGGATTTCATCAGCATCTTGAAATATCTATTATTGTGAATCCTGAACTTATCCACCTCATATTCCTCTGCTGAAAATGATTTTATTATCCCTATCCCATATATAGTTTCAAACAATATAGAATTAATGTCTGACATGCTTTCCTGCGTAGCAGCACTGATCTTCCTGAGTTTTTTCCCTATCCTGATAACAGGATATGCCACAAGTGGAAATATAAATATTGTAATCAAGGTCAGGGTAAGAGAGATTGAAAAATAAATCTTTATCCATATAAGAATGGCTAGATAAACAAAAAGTTGTATTGGCTGAAACAGGAGATCAGTAAGCCCCTCTGTTATAGAATTTACTATGACCCCCACATCAAATGTAACCCTGGATACAAGCTCGCCTGTTTGAGTATTGGCATAAAAATCATTTGAGAGACTAAGTAATTTTCTATAAAGCGCTTCTCTTGAATCCCTCAAAACCGACTGCCCGAGTTTACTCATAAAATACGTCTGGAAAAATAAAAATACCTCTTTTATGAGAAATATAAATGCTATAATAATAATAAGCCAATTTAGCAGCGTCCCTCTGGGGATAGTGTTTATTTTATCTATGAGGCCGTTGAGAAACTCTGGCAGGTCCTTGGCCCCTGGGATAGATAAAGGCCTTCCTGTGAGTATATTGTCAACCAGAGGAATAATAATGCCGAGAGACACACCCCCCATTCCTGAAGATACAACCATGCACACAACAGCAATGGCCATTATCCAGAGATGGGGCTTGAGAAACCTTAAAAACCTTATATAATCCACCATATAGGCCTTATTTGTAATCGGCGAGTTAACAGGGATAATATACAATACACAGCTGATGAGCGCAAAACTTTAGGTGTGTGAGCGAATTGAAAATTTAGCCTTTTATGGAGCATTTT
>CAYZNX010000027.1:0-10659 GCA_964479825.1 uncultured Planctomycetia bacterium
ATAAAGTCATGTTTAGCTTATCTTCGCCTGCAAGCATTTTCAAAACATCAAAAGGAAAAAAATCTCCCAATGCCCCTTTTACAAAATCATAAGAAAACTGATCGTGACCTGCTGGCACCGGGGTATGAGTAGTAAATACGCAAAACTCCCGAACCTGATCAAAATCCCATACCGGCTCTTTTTTTCTCTTTCTTTCATTCAGTAATTCCAAGGTTAAGAAAGCTGCATGGCCTTCATTCATATGATACTTTTTTATTTTTGTATAACCTAAACTATGGAGCATGCGCACTCCACCGATGCCTAAAATAATTTCCTGAAGCAACCTATACCACTGGTCCCCTCCATAAAGATAATCGTTAAGCCCTCTGTCGTATTCACTATTCTCTTTTAGGTCTGTATCTAAAAATATTATGGGGACAGTGTGCCCGGTTATGCCTACAACATCATACTGCCAAGCCTGGATAGCTACGGTTCTATTTTCTATTCTCACACTAACTTTATTGGGTAAGGGTTTTAAAAAATCTTTAGGGTTCCATTTCACGGGAAACTCCCGCTGGTTTCCCTGAGAGTCTAATCTTTGATCAAAGTAGCCTTTTTCATACAATATGGTAACTGCCGCCATCGGCACTCCTAAATCCGCGCAGGATTTTATGGTATCTCCTGCCAAAATCCCTAATCCGCCGCTATACGTTGGGATAGATGGGTCTATGCCAATTTCCATAGAAAAATAGGCAATCTTTCTTTCTTTTGATGCTGCAACAACCGAAGCCATGCGCCTTCGTTTTAAATATTTATCTGGGAATTTCTGAAATTCATTTTTGCAGAGGTTTGAGCAAAAATAGAACACCTTTCCCTTATGCTCATATTTAAATTCTCCTCTTCCTGGCATTCCACAGACTGGGTCTTTAATCATAGTACTAACCTACTCTTCAACCCCTACCCCGTATTCGTATACAAGCCTGCCTCCGTAATAGCCGGTTATGGAGACAAGGCTTGTCGTCAGAATAAGAAAGATAAAAAATATAATTCTAAACGCTCTCTTGGATTTCCGTCTAACCAAAGGTAAGATTACTCCTGAAATCAATGCTATGCCAGTCGTCCAGTAAGCAAGGGTTCTGTGCGTATAAAAAACTGGATGTTTCAATGTCATACCATCCCATAAGGCAGCTGAGACAGCTCCTACACAAGCTAGTATAGCTAAGATATAGTTACACCAGGCAGTCTGATGCAATACTTCTTTCTTAAAAATAAGGCTTAATAATTCAAGGCCAAAGGCAGTTATAAATAGGGCTATGGGGAAATGAACAATTATGGGGTGGAGATGAAAATGTTCCATCGTTGTCCTCCATTTTTAGTTTTCAGTTTTATTCGTGGTGTTCGCCGTGGTCATGATGGCCTTCGTGGTGATGCTCATGCTCCGGTTCCATCTCTTCCAGTTTTTCTATATACTTTTGCGGGTCTTTTTCAAAATCCTTTACGCACATCTTGCAGCAGAGATTATATATTTTGCCTTCGTACTCAAACTTATATGCCTCTTCTTCTTTAATCTCTTGGCTGCTTACCGGGCAAATCTTATTACCTACCTCTATAGGCCCTTCCTCCAGTGCTGCTTCTTCCTGTTCCTCTACTGCTCCTGCGTACTCTTCTTCTACCATTCCGTGTTGATGCCCTTCGTGCTCATGTTGAGCAAATATATATGGGGCCGCAAAAAAGACCATAACTACGCCCAATACCAAAACTATTCTTTTCATAGTTCCTCCTCGTCTTTATGGTTGGACAACCTTTAACCTTTTCTCCTCGCGCCAGGAATAGAGGCACGGCACGATAAACCATGTAATCATTTCCGCAAACATGCCGCCTAAAGAGGGAATAGCCATCGGCTGCATGACCTCCGAGCCCGTACCTTTAATAAACATAATCGGCAAGAGTGCCACGATTGTTGTAACAGTTGTTAGAAATGCAGGCCGGATACGGCCTAAACCTGCGAATAGCGTAGCCTCAATTACATCTTTCCTGGTTTTGATCTCTGACCTCCTTTCCCTAAAAACATCGTCAAGGTATGTCGTCATAAGCACCCCGTCATCAACCGCAATACCGAAGAGTGCTATAAAACCTACCCACACAGCTACCGAGAAATTATAACCTGAAAGGGCCAGAAGCCATATACCGCCAGACAGCGTAACCGGTATTGCTATAAAAATAAATACGCTTTTCACTATAGAGCGAAAATTCATATATATGAGCATAAAGTTTATAAGCAGACTTATGGGCACAAGCACCTGAAGTTTTTTCTTTGCCCTTACCTGGTTCTCAAACTGGCCTGACCACTCTAAAAAGTAACCCTGGGGCAGTTTTAGTTTCTCTCTTACAATCTTTGAGGCGTCTTCAACAAAACCCACCATATCCCGTCCGCGCACATTCATCAGGACATAAGCGCGCAGGAGGCCATTTTCAGAATTAATCATAGCCGGGCCTGTCACAAAATATATGTCTGCAAGCTGTGTAATAGGGACCTGGGCCCCGGCCGGAGTCGGGACAAATATTCGCTTCAATGTCTCCGGGCTGTCGCGCAATTCTCTCGGATAGCGGACCCGCACAGGATAGCGCTCTCTCCCTTCAACAGTAACGGTAATATTCTCGCCTCCGATCCCCATCTCTATCACATCCTGAACATCTCTTATAGTGAGCCCAAAACGCGCTATCTCGTTTCTTTTTATCTTAAATTCAACGTATGGTTTGCCCACAATTTTCTCTGAATATAAGTCTGTTGTGCCCCGCACATCCTTTAAAATGCCCTCAACTTCCTGTGCAATCTGTTGTATCCTTTCTAAGTCAGGGCCGTATACCTTTACGCCTACCGAAGTCCTTATGCCCGTAGCAAGCATATCTACCCTGTTTACAATCGGCTGGGTCCAGATGTTTGAGACCCCTGGAATCTGCAGGGCCTGATTCATCTCCTGAATCAGTTTGTCCTTTGTCATGCCTCTGCGCCATTTGTCCTTGGGTTTTAACGTAACTATGGTCTCAAACATCTCTATCGGCGCCGGGTCTGTTGCAGTCTCTGCCCTGCCTAATTTCCCAACCACCATCTCTACCTCCGGAAAAGTTTTTATAATATTATCCTGTATCTGCATAATCCTGTATGCCTCTGTTAAAGAAGTGGCAGGCTGCATTACAGGCATAAACAGGATTGAACCCTCGTCAAAAGGAGGCATGAACTCCCTGCCTATTTTCTGCGCAACTAAAAGAGAGCCAATCAAAACAGATAGCGGTATTATGAGAAATTTTTTTCTATTGTTAAGGACCCATCGCAGGATGCGCTCGTAATGTTTCTGCAGCGTCTTGACCAAAGGGTTTTCTTCCGGGGCCCTAAGCCTCCCCTTTAATAGATAAAGGCATAATACGGGCGTAAGGGTCAGGGCAACTGTTATTGAGGAAAGCAATACCAATGTCTTTGTCCATGCGAGCGGCGTAAATAGCTTGCCCTCTTGGGATTCAAGCGCAAAGACAGGAAAGAATGAGACTACGGTCGTCAATACTGCTGTCAGGACAGCGCTGCCAACCTCTGAAGCTGCGCCGAACACAACCTCTAACCTGGACTTAAGCTTACTCGCTATCTCGTCTTTATACATAATGAGCCTGCGATAGGCATTTTCAGTCATAATAATGCCCATATCAACCAATGTGCCAATGGCGATCGCAATCCCTGAAAGCGACATAATATTTGAGTCTATCTTTAAATAATACATTGCTATAAATGCCATCAGGACAGAAAACGGCAGTGCCAGGCATATTATTGTCCCTGCCCAGATATGAGCCAAAAATGGCACAACTACAGCCATTGTAATAATAATCTCCAATATAAGGGCTTCGCGGAGGGTTCCGATTGTACGATGGATAAGATCTGTCCTGTCATAAAATGAAACTATCTTAACCCCTTCCGGCAAACCCTTTTCTATTTCCTTTATCTTTTCTTTTACGCGATGTATTACCTGCATCGCATTCTGGCCATAGCGCATTATCACTACGCCGCCCACTGCTTCTCTTCCTTCTTTGTCCAGAGCGCCGCGCCTGAATTCAGGCCCGAGCTGCACTGTTGCAATGCTCCTTACATATATAGGAACCCCGTCTTTAAAACCAACTGCTATGTTCTCAATATCCTCTACAGACTCAATAAACCCGAGGCCCCTGACAATATATTCCATTGCCCCGCTCTCAATAACCTTTGCGCCTATGTCAATATTTGACTTCTTAACCGCCTCTAAGACCTCGTGCAGTGAAATGCCGTGGCTAAGCATTTTATTCGGGTCAACGTCTATCTGATACTGCTTCAAAAATCCTCCGACAGTTGCAACCTCTGAAACGCCTTCAACAGCATTTAACTGATATCTTATGAACCAGTCCTGGAGGCTTCTCAGTTCATCTAAGCTTTTGCCTTCTCCTTCAACTGTATACCAGAATACCTGGCCCAATCCTGTTGCGTCAGGCCCTAAAACAGGTATAACCCCGGATGGCAATTTGGTTGAAGCTAAGTTCAGCTTTTCCAACACCCTTGAGCGCGCCCAGTAATAGTCAATCCTGTCATGAAAAATCAGATACACTTCTGAAAAACCAAAGGCAGAAGTCGCGCGGATTGTTTTTACGCCCGGGACGCCGCGAAGGGAGACCGAAAGCGGGTATGTTATCTGGTCTTCTACGTCCTGCGCTGAACGTCCAGGCCAGTCTGTATATACAATCACCTGTTTCTCGCCGATATCAGGGATTGCGTCTACAGGGATGTTCGTAATAGCCCAAATGCCCCAGAAAAAGATAACAATATAGAGGACAAATACCACAAACGGCGTCTTTAAACAATAATTTATAAGTTTATCAATCATATGTTTAACCCTCGCGAATTAATGCTCATTAGTGCCTGTGCTGTGTCTGAACTTTTTCTTCAGTTTCTCCTGACTGGCCTGTGGTTTCTATCTCTTGAGCGCCGCCCCACAAGACGCTCATTCCTCCGGTAAGCTGACTCTGTGAATCTATCAAAAAATTTCCTTTTGTAACCACAATCTCGCCATCAGATAAGCCCTTTAATACTGGATACATCCTTATCTTCTGCCCCTCAATAGTTGCGATTGCCTCAGGCCCTATCTTTACCTCTTTACCCGAAAATCTTCCCTCGCCATTATCAACATAGACTATCTTCCTTGTCCCTGTATCTAAGACCGCACCCTTTTGAATAGCTAAAACTTCGTGAGAACCATCTTCTGATAAATACATACTTTCTATTATTACATCTACGAACATCTCTGGTTTTAATTTTTGGACAGGATTATCTGTTTCTATCCTAATCTTTGCAGAGCGC
Source organism: uncultured Planctomycetia bacterium (assembly GCA_964479825.1). Lineage (GTDB taxonomy): Bacteria > Omnitrophota > Gorgyraeia > Gorgyraeales > Gorgyraeaceae > CAYZNX01. Next base: position 5,351 of record CAYZNX010000027.1, read on the forward strand.
GTCCTTGGGTCAAGGACAGGGCTTATTGATTTAACCTCTCCTTTAAATTCTTCGCCAGGATAAGCGGGTGCTGTTATTAAAACTTCCTGGCCGAGTTTTACCCATCCCAATTCATACTCATACACGTCTGCATAGACCCATGCCTTGTTTTCAGGTAATACTAAATTCAACTGGGCCTTGCCTCGGTTTTCTAATTCGTCTATTTCCTCTTCGCCCATCCCTAAGAGCCTCAATTTAAAGCGTGACTTCTCAACTAAATTATCTGCCCTGCTTATGACATCAGGGTCCGGGCTATCCTTTACCTTCTCTTTAGTCTGAGCAGCGGTTAAAAACTCTTCCTGGGCCACTGCAAGTTCTGGGTCAAAGGCAATCTTTCCAACTGTGCGTATCTCTTTTATAAGGTGCTGCCTGACAACTGATGTTGTCGTTATTCCTGCCAATTCTATCTGTCTCCCCTTTAGCGTTACGCTACTTACAATATTTTCTTCGGTTATTTTTATATCTTTTGGTTCAATCTTTTTTAACTCTCTGCCGCATACAGGACAGTTCATCTTTTTATCCATTATCATAAAGGAATGCTGGCCGCATATGCAATCTGCATCTATTTTCCCTTCGTCGCAATGCGGACAATGCCCTTCTTCTTCTACTCCACAGCCATAGATAACATGCATGGCCTCTTGTGCGATTATAGATTCCTCCTTCTGTCCTGGCTCCTCCTTATAAACCGCAAAAAGATTCATTCCGCATATGGGGCAGTTGCCGGGCTTATCTGATTTCACAGAAGGATGCATACCGCATGTCCAATATTTTTGAGTTTGTTGCGTTTGTTGAGTTACTTGAGTCCTTTGAGTTCTTGAGTTCAAAAAATTCCATATAATTATTAAACTAATAATTACAATTATTCCAATAATTAAAATACTACTTTTTTTATTCCTCATTTTTATCCCTCCTTAACTCAATAAACTCTATGAACTCTATAAACTCAATGAACTATTTTAACTCTATACCCTCACTCTAAAATAAATCTATTCCAACCGCCCTTTCTAAATCTGCCTTTGCTATTTCAATATCAGCCAATATCCCATAATACTGCAGCTTAAATTCCAGAAGCATCCTCTGGCTGTCCAATAGATTTAAAAAATCTACCTGTCCTGCTCCATATCCTGTCAAAGAGGCCTTGAGCGTCTGCTCTGCCTGGGGAATAAAGGATGTCTTATAAAGTACGGCGAGTTTAATAAGCGACTCCATCATAGAATGGGCTTCTTTTACCTCCAGAAGAACCATATTTTTCACGTCATTATATTCGGCCTCTATCATTTGTAGTTCGCTTTTGGCCTGTTTTACGCCAAAATTCTGCTTCTGCATAAACCAGAGAGGAACTTTCACCTTAACTATAGCGTCCCATCCATCAAGTTCTGAACCAATCTCCCTCTGTTCCGCCTCTATCATAAAATCAGGTAGAAACTCCTGCCACGCCAGCGAATACAGCGCTTTTTGTCTTTTGACTTCATTTTGATAGGCCAGGAGTTCAGGCCTTTTCTCTCCTGCAGATTTATAATACTCCTCTATCAGACTAACCTCTACATTTTGCTCGCCTATCTTTGGGGTACCTAACGCTTGCTCAGGCGGCCTGTTTAACAGAATATTCAACCTCGCAATCTGGACTTGCCGTCTTTGCTCTAACATTATAAGTTCATTGTCAATCTTTGCTATCTCAACCTGCGACTTGAGCGCATCCTGCTGGCTTGCCTTTCCAAGCGAAAAACTTGTTGCAGCTGTCTTTTCAAGCTGTTCAAGAAGCACCTTGTTTTCTTTATTTATTTCAATAGCTTTATAAACAAGGAAGAGGCCGGAATATACGGATTTCACGTTTGCTATGAGCTGTTTTTCGACTTCTTTATATCTCTGATACGAGGCCTCTGCAGCGCTTTTCTGGGCGCTTCTGCGGGTAAAAAGTTTTGTAGGAAAGGGTATCATCTGTGAAGCGCTATACATCCTCATAGGCGCATCCCCGAAATCAAACGTCTTTCTAGGTATCTGCTCATACTCTATGCCTATCCAGGGGTCATCCAGCGCTGATGCCTGCGGTATCATAGCTTTTTCTGCCTCATATCTCTTCTTTGCGCTGACTAACCGCGGGTTATTCTTTAATGCCTCGTCTATAAGTACGCCCAGGGTGATATCGCCTGTTTCTTCTGCATAGGCGCTCATCAGCATATTTATGGATATCATTAAAATCACGAATCCGATTCTCATCTGCCTGTCCTCCTGAACCTCTGGATTAAATCTATAATCTCATCTATTTTTTTTTGTTTTTCGAGCTTTGACTTTCCCTTCAATGTCTCTGTTACACATCCCTCAATATGTTTTGTCAAGATCTTATCCTCTACATTAAGAATGGCTCCTACTACAGAATGCAGCTGCGTCAGGATATCCACGCAGTATCTTTCTTCTTCCACCATCTTCTGGACACCGCGAATCTGACCTTCTATTCTCTTAAGCGAAACCATCTGTTCTTCGTGGGTGGTCTTTGCCATATCATATCTCTCCTTCATACAGAGAAGTATACCATACCCCCCTACCCTATGTCAAGAAAAATCTGCGAAAGCAGATTTTTCTTGATCCTGAGGAGCGAAGCGACGAAGGATCTCTGAAGTCCTTTGGCCTTACGGTCTCAGGATGACCCCTCGGTGTAATCGGGAGAAACACCCCGAGGGGTCATTTATATGCCGTCCCCTTAAGTCCCTCTACATATTGCTGGGCTGCAAATGCTGCTGTGGCACCGTCACCGCATGCAGTTACAATCTGGCGGAGTAGTTTCTTCCTGCAATCTCCGCAGGCAAAGATGCCCTGCCGAGACGTCTTCATATCATCATCCGTAATTATATATCCTTTATCATCCAGTTCCAACAATCCTCCAATAAAATCAGTGTTAGGCGTATAACCAGTAAAGATAAATACACCATCACATGAAACCTTTTTCTCTCCCCCAGTCTTCAGGTCCTTCACCTTGACACCATTTACCTTGTCATCGCCCAAGATCTCACAGACAATAGAGTTCCATAAAAATTCTATCTTTTTGTTCGCAAATGCCCTTTCGTGTAATATCTTTGCGGCTCGCAGGCGGTCTCTACGGTGTATCAAGGTAACCTTCTTCCCGAATCTAGTCAAAAACAATGCCTCCTCTACTGCTGTATCTCCTCCCCCTACAACAATAACATCTTTACCTTTATATATAGGGCCATCGCAGGTTGCGCAATACGAAACTCCCTTGCCTTGCAGCCTATCTTCGCCAGGTACGCCCAATTTCTTAGGCCTTGCGCCGCTTGCAATTATTAAAGCTAGTGCTGAATAAGAATTGCCTTCTACTTCTATCTTCCATCCATTTTCGTAAGAGGTTATATCTTTCACATCTCCGGTTTTAAACTCGGCGCCGAGATTCTCAATCTGTTTTTTAAATCTTTCTATCAGCTCGAACCCATTAATCCCTTCTGGAAAGCCAGGATAATTCTCTATAGAATCTGTAATCACTGCCTGGCCAGGCACTGAAAGACTTTCAACCAGCAATGTCTTCAACCTTGCCCTTGAAGCATATAGCCCGGCCGTCAAACCAGCCGGCCCTCCGCCTATAATAACAACATCATAATTCATGCCCCTATCGCTTCCTAAAAATAACTTCACAAAATAAGCAATGCTTATTTTGTGAAGTTAAGGCGTTACATATTCCTCTCTTGTCTATCACTAAAGATATTAGTCCCTATCCTTACAATATTAGCACCCTCTTCGATAGCTACTCTGTAAGTATCGCTCATGCCCATGGAAAGGTATCTCATCTCTGTGTTTGGTATAGCCTCACCTCTTATTTTATCAAATATCCTCTTAGTTTCCACAAAATATTGACGGGCATCCTCTGGATCCCCTGTCATAGGGCCCATTGTCATGAGCCCCAATACCTTTATATTAGGCAGCCCAGCTAACATATTTATAAACCTATAGGAATCCTCTGGGTAAACGCCAGATTTCTGTTTCTCTCTTCCGCTGTTAATCTCAATCAGGACTGGCATAATTTTATCTTGCATAGCGCATACTTTATTAATTTCTTCGGCTATCTCAAAAGAGTCAATCGTCTCTATCATATCAAAAATCTTTACTGCCCTCTTAACCTTATTCTCCTGCAGGTGTCCGATAAAATGCCACCTTGCCTTCTCCTTATTCCCGATTACCCTAAATATCTCTTCTGCCTCCTGGACATAATTTTCTCCAATAATCCTTACCCCTGCATTTATAGCTTCTAATACTTCTTCGCTGGTTCTAGCTTTACAGGCGGCCTCTAATTCTACGCCTTCGGGTAATTCGCTAACTATCTTTATGACGTTTTCCTTGATCATCTCTGCCCCGGCGTGCTGCAGTATCCTGCCTGCAGATAGGCTCGTCCTTCTTTCTTTTAACATCATAAACAGAAATAACCTTCATACCATCAAAATAGGTCTTTATGTTATCTATCTCTTTCTTGGACAAAGGCCTTACCCTGCTGGGCCTAAGAGGGGTATTGATCTGAACCTCATCCGGATAGATCTCTCGCACAATCTGCATTATCTCTTTAACATGGGCTCTATTATTCTCTACAAACATAATCTGAACCGCCAACCTCCCTTTGTAGATAGCCTTGAATTCCTTAATTCCCTCTAATATCCTGCCAGGCGCTATGCCTCTAATAGGTTTATTTATTCTATTAAACAATCCTGCAGAGCATGCGTCTATTTTGAACATAACAAAATCTGCCAGGCATAAATCATCCCGCACATCCCTTCTATCTATTAAGGACGAGTTTGTTATGACCGCAATCTTTTCTTTCCTTATTTTCTTTATCTGGCCTATAATCTCCCCTAAATTTTCTGCAAGCGTTGGTTCGCCTCTGCCGGAAAAGGTTATATAGTCAATCTTTAAGGGCGGCAATGATTTTATTTCTTCTATAATTTTTTTTGTTGGAATAAATACTTTTCTCTTTCTAGTAAAGATATCTGTCGGACCAATCTGGCAATATACGCAATCAAATGTGCAGACCTTACCTTTTCTAGAGATAGGGTCTATCCCTAAAGAACTATCTAATCTCCAGGAATATACAGGCCCGTATATATATTTAAACCTGGCTTTACTCACAATAAGCCTCTCTCCTGTAAGTTTATTTTAACATTAATTATGTAGATTGTAAAATGCGTAGATAAAAAAAGAGCTCCACCGCTGGCTACAGGAACCCAGCCTTCAGGCTGTCTGCGCTTAACTTCACAAAATAAGCATTGCAGAAAATG